>JAZRRW010000112.1:0-10960 GCA_045651105.1 Lachnospiraceae bacterium | reverse complement strand
CATCGCGAAGAAAATATTGATACAGAAAAGAATTTTATATCTTTATTTACTGCGATTAACAAAATGGCAGAGAAATACGACATGCCTATTTTATATTCCTGTCATCCGCGTTCCAAAAAGCGTCTGGAGACATCCGGATTTCAGTTGGACAGCCGCGTAATTCAGCATGAGCCGTTGGGCTTCCATGATTATAACCATCTGCAGATGAATGCGTTTGCGGTAGTATCTGATTCCGGCACCTTGCCGGAGGAAAGCAGCTTCTTTACCTCTGTAGGACATCCGTTCCCGGCAATATGTATTCGTACCAGCACGGAGCGTCCGGAGGCACTGGACAAGGCTTGCTTTATCTTAGCAGGTATTGACGAGCAGAGTCTGCTTCAGGCAGTAGATACAGCAGTAGATATGAATGCAGACGGATGTATAGGAATTCCTGTTCCGGATTACGTAGAGGAGAATGTATCTACAAAGGTTGTTAAACTGATTCAAAGTTATACCGGTGTAGTGAATAAAATGGTTTGGAGGAAGTTCTAATGAGAGAAAGAGAGATTAGTCTGGTAGACATGATTTTTGATATATTGCTTCGTTGGCGCGTTATTGTAATTGCCATGTTAATTGGAGCAATCGTACTGGGTGGTTTTGGTTATGTGTCCTCTTATCGTGCATATAATGCCCAGGTAGCAGAGGTAGAGGCTGCCAAAAAGCAGGTGGAAGAGGAAATGGTGGAGTTGAAGGAGACTCAAGTTCATAATATTCATAGTGTATTACTATATGAGAAGGCTTATGAGGATGCACTGGCGCATATGAAAGAAGATGTCTGGATGCAGGCGAAGTCTGCCCAGGTTTTTAAGACGGAGTTGACCTTTAAGGTATCAGCAGCAACTTCAGAGCGTACGAATAATATTGAGCGGGTATACGAGGATGCGGTAGTTAGTGGTGAGTTGAAAGAGAGACTGGCAAGGGTATTGAAGAGCACTACGGCCGCTGTAGGAGATGTGTACAGTTTTGTTAGAGGGACCGGTAGTCTTGCAGAGGGTGGTGACACCTTCCGTGTGTCTGTAAGTCATTATGAAGAAGCAATCTGTGAGAAGTTGGCACAGGAGGTCAAGGATTTCGTAGAGGAAAAAAGCACAGCTTTTCAGGAAAGTTTAGGTAGTCATGAAATTTTGGTTGTAAATGAGTCTGTGGCGGAGCTTACTGACACCGATATGTGGAATTATCAGAATCAGTACTATAAGGATTTGATGAATCAGAAAAATAATATTGATAATATGAAAGCAGCTTTTAGTCTGTATGAGAGACAGTATTATGATACTCTGGCTAACGGCGAGTTTTCTGACTCGACGGAGGATGTACCCGACGTTACCGTGAACCCCGGTCTTAGTCTGAAATATATTATTTTAGGAATGATTTTAGGCGCGTTTGTTCTTTTGTTCTGGTATTTTATGGTTTATATCTTAAATGGAAAATTGCGTGCATCAGATAACCTGCAGGATATTTACAATATTCCGCAGCTTGGACAGATCAAAGGGGCATTGGCAAAGAAGAAATTATTTGGTTTTGTAGATAACTGGATTATTTCTTTAAGAGATTACAATAAGCGTAAATTTACACAAAAAGAAGCTATTGAGCTTGCAACTGCAGCGGTAAAAATTGCCGCATCTAAGGAAGGTTTAGATGCAGTGTACATGGTAGGCTGTGACTTAAAGGCAAACGCATTAGAGGTGTGTGAGCAAATGAAAGCACAGCTGAGCAAAGAAAATATTTGCACGGAAGTTTTAAACAATGTTTTATATGATGCGCAGGCAATGAGCGATTTGGAGCATGCAAAGGGGGTTGTTTTACTGGAAACAGTGGGCTCTACCTTGTATAGTGAAATCGCTCAGGAATTGGAATTGCTTAAGAGACAGGGCATTCATGTATTGGGTGGTATTTTAGTAGAATAAGGAGTTTCTATGGAAAAGTTAGCAATTTTTGGCGGTACTCCCGTTAGAGAAAACAAAATTTTTTATGGCAGGCAGTGTATTGAACAGGACGATGTGGATGCAGTGGTGGAAACGCTTACCAGCCCATATATTACCTGTGGACCAAAGGTAGAGGAACTAGAGCAACGGCTTTGTGAATTTACAGGTGCTAAGTATGCAGTGGTTGTATCGAATGGCACCGCCGCTCTTCATCTTGCGGCAATGGCAGCAGGTGTTGGAGAAGGGGATGAAGTTATTGTTAGTTCTATTACATTTGCGGCATCTTCAAACTGTGTATTATATTGTGGTGGTACGCCGGTTTTTGCTGATATCAATCCAGAAACCTACAATATTGATCCGGCATCAATTCGTAAGTTAATTACACCAAAAACGAAGGCCGTTATAGCCGTAGATTTTACCGGACAGGCAGTAGAACTTGATGAAATCCGTGCTATATGTAAGGAACATAAGTTGATTTTAATTGAGGACGCAGCGCATGCAATCGGTACCAAATATAATGGTCAGCCCATTGGCAGCATTGCGGACATGACTACTTTTAGCTTCCATCCGGTGAAAACCATTACCGGTGGTGAAGGTGGAGCGATTACTACTAACGACGAAAGCTTGTACAAAAAACTGCACTTGTATCGCACCCATGGCATTACCAGAAACATGGCGGAGATGCTAAATCCATCTGATGCAATGTGGTATAATGAGCAGGTTTGTTTGGGATACAATTATCGTATGACAGATTTTCAGGCTGCACTTCTTGTGAGCCAGTTAAAGAAGCTTCCGCAGTTTTCTGCAAGGCGCAAAGAAATCGTAAAAATATATGATGAAGCATTTAAGGATATGCCGGAAATCATACTACAGAAAGAAATACCGCAATCTGACACAACAAGACATCTGTATATTATACGATTAAATTTAGAGTTATTAAATTGTAACAGGCGACAGTTTTTTGATGCACTATATGCGGAAAACACCTGCCCTCAGGTGCATTATTTGCCGGTATATATGCATTCTTACTATGAGAAGAAATTAGGGTATAAAGCAGGGCTTTGCCCGAATGCAGAGGCATTCTACAACGAAGTTATGAGCATTCCATTGTACTACTCCTTGACAGACCAGGATGTACAGGATGTTATCTGTGCGGTAAAGAAAGTAGTGGCGTATTATAGGAAATAAAACCACAACCTGGCGGCCCCAGCTGACGTGCTGAATGGCCGCCTATTAAAACCCTTTTACGAGTTCATTGTAATATTCCGGCAGTAGAATGTAAAGGAAAAGGCGTCGATAAAATTCGCGATAGGAATGTGTATCGGAGGAACTGATTTGAATATGGTGATGCCGGGGCTTTCTCACGGAGAATGAGCTGAACATGCTGCCTATGGGGGCCAAGATGATGACTCTGGAGTGCGGCATGCGTTTTCTGACGGATTATCTGGAGGGAGATACATATTTTAAAATTCATAGAGAAAATCATAATCTGGACCGTTGTCGCTGCCAGTTTGCTTTGGTGGCAGATATGGAGCGGAAGTGGGAAGAGATGGCTGAGATTGTGAGAAAGTATATTGTATTTGTAAATGAAATGAGTTAAAATAATAATGCTTGTATACACTGCATAGAGATACTACGAATAAAAGGAAACCAACCATGAACATTATATTACTATCCGGTGGCTCAGGTAAGCGTCTGTGGCCATTGTCCAATGATATTCGTTCAAAACAGTTTATAAAGATTTTTAAGACAACCGAGGGGGCATACGAGTCCATGGTGCAGCGTGTGTATCGCCAGATTAAGGCGGTGGACAAGATGTCAGCTATTACCATTGCCACTTCCAAGAGTCAGGTGTCTGCCATTCACAATCAGTTAGGCAGCGATGTGGGTATTTGCGTAGAGCCCTGCAGGCGGGACACGTTTCCTGCCATTGCTTTGGCCAGTGCATATTTACATGATGTGCAGGGGGTGGCTTTAGAGGAAGTGGTTGTGGTTTGTCCGGTAGACCCTTATGTAGATGAGGATTATTTTAAGGCTATAAAGGAGCTGGGGGGTCTGGCTGAGCAGGGAGAAGCGGGTCTGGTGCTGATGGGCATCGAGCCTACGTATCCTAGTGCAAAGTATGGTTATATTATTCCGGTGGATGGTGAGCCTGTAAGTTCTGTGCGGACCTTTAAGGAGAAGCCGGATGCTGTGACGGCAGCGGAGTATATTTCCCAGGGCGCCCTTTGGAATGGCGGTGTTTTTGCATACAAGCTTGGTTATGTGCTGGACAAGGCGCATCAGTTGATTGATTTTACGGATTATCAGGATTTATATCAAAAATATCATACTTTGGACAAAATAAGTTTTGATTACGCGGTGGTAGAGAAGGAACCGCACATTCAGGTATTGCGATTTGCCGGTCAGTGGAAGGATTTGGGTACCTGGAACACGCTTACAGAGGCCATGGAGGAACCTAATGTAGGGCAGGCGCTTTTTAATGAAACTTGTGAGAACGTGCATGTGGTGAATGAGCTGGATATGCCTGTGCTCTGCATGGGGCTTAAGGATGTGGTAGTCAGTGCTTCGCCGGAGGGCATCCTGGTTTCTGACAAGGAGCAGTCCAGTTATATTAAGCCATTTGTGGATACCATTGACCAGCAGATTATGTTTGCAGAGAAAAGCTGGGGGAGCTTTCGCATTATTGATGTTGAGGAGGAGAGTTTGACCATTAAGGTGACCTTGAATCCGGGACACAGCATGAATTATCATAGTCATGAGAGGCGAGACGAGGTGTGGACAGTGATTGCCGGTCATGGGCGTGCTGTCATGGATGGTGTGGAGCAGGCTGTGATGGCCGGTGATGTGATTACCATGAAATCCGGCAGTAAGCATACTATTTTTGCAGATACGGAGTTGAAGCTTATAGAGGTACAACTGGGTAAGGACATCAGCGTGCAGGATAAGCAGAAGTTTGATCTATTATTTTAAGGAGGAAGGTTCTACAAATGAAATGTCGGTTGAAGATGCTCAGAGAGAAAAGGGGACTGAATCAAACAGGCATGGCCATGATACTAAATGTATCTCAGCAAACCATTAGTCGTATGGAAAGTGGTTCTGTTCGGATACCGATTGATTTTGCCAAGCAGGCAGCGGCATATTTTCAAGTGTCTGTAGATTATTTCCTTGGAATTACGGATGAGGTGGGCTTTACACCTACCATTAACAAGACTTTTCACGTAGCGCGTCAGAATGAGGATTTTCTGCAGGAATACGTGAAGCTGGCGCCGGTATACAGAGCTGCGATAAAGAGCATTGTACGCACGCTTTATGCGGCGCAGGAGGCTGAAAACAAATAAAATGCAGATAAGGGTGGCAATTTTTTTGCTTAATTAATAAAATGTATTAGGGTGTTTATGAGAGAGGAGATTACCAAATGGGAAAATATTTTGGGACGGATGGTTTCCGTGGTGAGGCAAATAAGGGGCTGACTGCAGAGCATGCGTATAAAATCGGTCGTTTTTTAGGCTGGTACTATAGACATGAAAGTGATGAGGAGCGTTGCAAGGTAGTAATCGGCAAGGATACGCGACGTTCCTCTTATATGTTTGAATATGCTTTGGTTGCAGGGCTTACTGCTTCCGGCGCAGATGCGTATTTGCTGCATGTAACTACCACACCAAGTGTATCCTATGTGACACGTACAGAGGATTTTGACTGTGGTATTATGATTTCTGCCAGCCATAATCCGTACTACGATAATGGCATTAAGCTGATTAATTCTGCCGGTGAAAAGATGGATGAGGAGACTATCCTCGAGATAGAGGCTTATCTGGATGGCCAGAGTGGTGAGGTGCCATACGCGGAGCGTGACCGGATTGGCTTTACGGTGGACTATGCAGCCGGTCGTAATCGTTATATCGGTTATTTGATTTCTCTGGCAACCCGTTCTTATAGAGGCATGAAGGTGGGCCTGGATTGTGCCAACGGCAGCTCCTGGATGATTGCCAAGAGCGTATTTGATGCTTTGGGGGCCAAGACTTATGTAATCCATAATGATCCGGATGGATTAAATATTAATACGAATTGTGGTTCCACTCATATCGAGGGACTGCAGAAGTTTGTTCTGGAGAATGGTCTGGATGTGGGCTTTGCCTTTGATGGGGATGCGGACAGATGTCTTTGCGTGGATGAAAAGGGCCGTTTAATTGACGGGGATGCTATTCTTTATATTTATGGGCGTTATTTGAAGGAACGTGGCAAGTTGGTAGGCAATAAGGTTGTTACCACGGTGATGTCCAATTTCGGCTTATATAAGGCTTTGGATGCCATTGGCATAGAGTACGAAAAAACTGCAGTAGGTGATAAATATGTTTACGAAAATATGCAGCAGAATGGTTATCGTTTAGGCGGAGAGCAATCCGGGCATATTATATTCAGAAAGTATGCTACCACCGGTGATGGTATTTTGACTGCCATCAAGATGATGGAGGTTATGCTGGAAAAGAAGTCTGCTTTGAGTGAGCTCGCAGCACCTTTAGAGGTATATCCGCAGGTGTTAAAGAATGTGCGTGTTGTAGATAAGGCTGTTGTAAATGGGGATGTCGACGTGCAGGCAGCGGTAAAGGAAGTGGCAGAGCTTTTGGGGGATAACGGCCGCATTCTGGTTAGAGAGAGTGGCACGGAGCCACTGATTCGTGTAATGGTGGAGGCCGGTGATTTGCCTCTTTGTGAACAGTATGTGGACCGGGTAATTGATGTCATTCGGAGTAAGGGATACTGCGTCCGGTAACATATAATTTAGTACCTGCCTAATGACACGTTGAGTGGTACAACTCCGGGGAAATGTTACACTCATATTACTTAGTATTCATAAAATGGAGGAGTGTAACATGAGTAGATTAAAAGACTTGAGATTAGGCCGTGGTTTCACACAGGGCAAGCTTGCAAAAGAGCTGGGTACATCACAGCAGACAATCAGCCGTATCGAATTTAAGGATGAGTTGGTGCCAACAGATATTTTGATTAAAGCATCTAAGTACTTTAATGTGTCTGTGGATTATTTGTTGGGATTATCCGATGACAAGCACAATCAGGTATGTGAAGACAGAATGTATCATTATTTGATTGAGCATGAAGATTTAATGCTGGAATATGCTGCATTAAAGCCGGAGTATCGCGATGCTGTTAAGAGTGTGGTAAGAACATTTACAGATGCTCAGGCAACCATCAAAGAAGACTAAATTAGCTCGGGAGTGGCTTTTTTCGAGGAAAAGCAACAAATTATAAAAAAATTATAAAATTTTGAAAAAAAGTGGAACAAAATTGAAGTTCGTCCGTTATATATAGTGTAGGGGGAAATAAGGAAATTTCAGACAGGGCTCTGGTGAGTCATTGTCGACCTTCTTTACACGTAAATAATGGACGGCTTCTTTTGTTTTGCGTTTTATTACAAAGGATAAACCATGATTGTGTATTTTAGTATGTTAGAAACGGAGGCTGAAAGAGAAGTCTTTCGGAGGCTCTACGAAGAAAACAGGCAGAAGCTTTATTGCATTGCATGGAAAATACTGCGTAATGAGGCTGATGCAGAAGATGCTGTACATATTTGTTTTCTCAAGGTGGTGGATAAATTCGCGCGTTATCGTCACCTGACCTATAAGCAATTGGTAAGACTTTGCTGCGCAGTGGTCAGAAATGCAGCAATCGATATTGCAAGGGAGAATGGAAAGAAGGGTAATTACAAAACAGAAGCATACAATAGCGAAAATGACATGTTTGACTGCGGGACGGATATTCTGGACGAGATAATTAAGCAGTACGAACGGGAGCTTGTTACGCAGGCACTTATGCAACTGGCAGAGGAGGAAAGAGATTTTTTGATGCTGCAGTATGATTTGGGCCTGAAGCCAAAGGATATCGGTGAGTTGATGGATATGTCATCTGCATCTGTGCGCAAAAAGATGCAGGGATGCAGAAACAAAGTTGCAAAGATTTTGGAGGGTGAAGAGTATGAAGGCTTGCGATGAAAAATTGAAATCCAGTATACTTGAAGCTATTGAGCTGGATGATGCAAGGCTGGAGGAGGAGTTGAAAAACTGTGAGCCACATGTTTTTTCGGAGAGGTTTGAACGTGAGATGGACGAGATGTTTGAACGCTACCGACGCAAGAAAAAACTTAAACGCATACAACGCTATGCGATGGCAGCAGCTGTGGCCCTCCTGCTGACCGGAGGAATCTTTTATTTAGGTTCCGGAGATTTACGTGCTACAAAAACAAATATTGACATCCTGGAGTGGTTTGAGAACTTCTTTACGGTAGACGAAGGAGTTCGTGGAATTAAACCGGATGAAGTGCTTTTTGAAGAGTCTCGGATAGGGTATCTGCCTGAGGGATTTGAGAAGGCGGGAGAACTTATTTCATTCTCACAAGTGTTTTATAAGTATGAAAATAGTGCGAAAGAGTATATTGTTGTTAGAGTATCAAGAGACAAATTATCTGTAAATATTGATAGTGAAATTGCTGACAAAGTTATTGATATTAATGAGGACGGATTCGAATATACTATGACGCAAAGAGATGAGACTCAGCAAGCAACGTTTATGTGGAGTGATGATCACGGCGTTTACTATTATATTACAAGCACTTTGGGAAATGATGAGTTGATTAAAATTATGAACGAAATTTCTTATTAAGGAGTAAGCATGAAAATTAGAAGATATGTTAAAAAGGCAATTCTTGCTGTGGTACTAGGCATGATTATAACAGTAACACCGGTATTTGCAGCGGAGCAGTCAGGTGCAGCGTATGATGTGCAGCCGCGTTATAATAATATAGGTTCTATTGCTTTAACTATTGGTTTTGATACAAACAATGTAGTGTATTGCTGTATTACTGTGGATCCATATTCACATGGAACTGGTGTAAGTGGTATCATGAAGTTATTTAATTCTAAGGGTACTTGCCTTGCTGTCTGGTCTGTCAGTGACTATGAAGAACCAATTGGTGTAGAGCATACTTACCAGGGCGTATATGGTGAGACCTATACCTGCACCTTTGCCGGCTATGCATATAGTAATAACCAGTCTCCACCGGACGAGCTAAACATATCAGTAACGGATACCTGCGTAGACGCAGACTAAATCAATATTTGAAAAAGCGTAATTGTTCAGTACAGGCCGAAGCACTTGCTGATGAGGCCGTAAGAACGTGAGACAGGAGTGAGCAAATCCCATCTGCGGAGCGGATTTTCATGGATTTGCGAATTGTATCTGGTCAGGTGCTGAACAGATACGAAAAGCACGAAAATCTTATTGGGAAACTAAATATAGACAACAAATAAAAAGGGAATTTTACTTTTGAGGTATATACGGAAGTAACAGAAGTGGCATCAGGGCGGCGCGAAGCCTTGATGCCACTTTTGACGTTATTTATGCTGTGCAGAATTCCTTTGCTGCATAATATTCTGCAGGATTATACTTCAGAATTTCACAGGCTTTTTCAATCGGAACATTACATGAGTTTACTACGCTTTCTACGCAGTTGACTATCATTTTATTGGTCACCTGTTGAGTCACCTGTTGAGTTACCTGCTCTGTTACTCTTATGGTTACCTTTTCCGTCACTCTATCGACAATGCCATCACTCCAATTACACATGGTGTTTACCTTCCCTTCTAAATCTCTTGATGTTGCTATTTGATATTCTTGGTTTATGATATGTAGCTTCTGGTCGGCTTGCATTTCTTCGTCAGCAAGAACGGCCAGCAGTCTTAAAAGCTTCTGGTACTCATTGCTCCGGTAATCGGGATCGTCCGGATTACCCAGACAGAGCATGATTACGCTCATAAGGTCGTATCTGGATGGTTTGGAATAATTTCCATATAGTTTGCGTTGTTGGATGCTGTATTCCGTTATGGTGTTCTGCAGGTATTTGGGTGCATTCATACATATCCAGATGGAATAGACCTTCTTGATATCATCATAATTGCTTCCGGTAAATTCCTTTTCTTTCTGGGAAGATATCAGTCTGGCTCCATAGTATATACCACGGGTAACCAAATCATATCCGGGATTAAAGGATTTCTGTGCCTCCACATTAATGATAATTTTCAGCCTTTCCTTAGAAGGAGTAATGACATGAAACAATATATCGAAGCGTGCTTCGCCTTCCTTCGGTACCTTATCGTCCGTGTCTCTCCCGATAATACTTTCGTTTGTCTTGCCCGGATTGACATATACTCTGGAAATCAAGGGCTCGCCCTCGATACATTGTACAATTGTCTGAATGGGCATGCCGCGGAATTCACTTGCTACCCGGCTGAGAATCCATGCGAGAATATATTTGTCGCTTAATACATTTTTGATTTGGGCATCAAGCTGAGCCTTGTCTTCGGCAATATCCACTGCGTGTGCTAGATTTGTAGTCTCCAAAGATGAACTTTCTCCTTTCAAAAAACAATTTGGTAGAGCTTGTGCCATTGGCAACTCTTCGCATCCTTGGTACTACAATACTGTGTGAGATGTATCGTATGGTAAGTATAGCACATATTGTCGAATTATGCAAGTAATAAAATGTAATAAAACTCCTTGATATTTTGCGTAAAAAATGAGAGAATATGAATAATAGGATAGGTCATGGGATCTTGGGAGAAACAATTTGGGAGGAGAGTACATGAGACGAATTACGTGTATCAATCAGAACTGGACTTTTGTGGGGCCTGATAAGAAAAGTCAGTCTGTAGATGTGCCTCATACGTGGAATGCTGTGGATGGTCAGGATGGCGGTAACGATTATTGGAGAGGCAGTTGTCAGTATGCGAGGACTTTTAAGGCACCGACGTGGAACGCGGACTCAGAGGTGGTTTATTTGGAGTTTCAGGCTGTTAATGCCAGTGCAGACGTGAGTCTGAATGGTAAGCATTGTGCCCATCATGCCGGTGGTTATTCCACCTTCCGCGTGCATGTGAGTGCGCTGTTACAGGAAGTGAATCATTTAGCGCTTGTTGTGGACAACA
>JAZRRW010000111.1:0-10676 GCA_045651105.1 Lachnospiraceae bacterium | reverse complement strand
AGAAGCATTTAGCGGTATGATTAATATAATTGTGTCTTAACACTAAGCTACACTTTTACAGAAAGGACACTTTCATATGTCGAAAATTGCAATAGTTACAGATAGTAATAGTGGTATTACACCTGCACAGGCAAAAGAACTTGGTGTATATGTGGTTCCTATGCCTTTTATGATTAATGGAGATACTTTTTTTGAAGATATTAACCTGACAAAGTCTGATTTTTACCAAAAAATGAGCGAGGATGCAGAAATTTCCACTAGCCAGCCAAGCCCGGAGTCTGTTTTGAATTTGTGGGATACCTTATTGCAGGAATATGACGAAATTGTTCATATTCCTATGAGCAGCGGTCTTTCAGGAAGTTGTTCTACAGCATACAGCCTTTCTTTAGAGTACGACGGCAAGGTAGTGGTAGTTGATAATCAGAGGATTTCCGTTACCCAGAGACAGTCCGTTTTGGATGCGTTAAAGCTTGTGGAAATAGGTAAGAGCGCTCAGGAAATACATGACATTCTCATGGAGGATAAGCTTAACTCCACCATATACATTATGCTGGATACCCTGTATTATTTAAAAAAAGGCGGACGTATTACTCCTGCAGCCGCAGCCTTGGGCACCTTACTCAGACTTAAGCCTGTCTTAACCATTCAGGGTGAAAAGTTAGATGCCTACTCCAAAGCCCGCACCACCAAGCAGGGCAAGGAAACCATGTTGGCCGCTATCCGAAACGATATTGAGAGCCGTCTGGGTGGCATTTCAGAGTCAGACGATATGTTTCTGGCCATTGCCCACACCAACAATCCGGAAGGTGCAGAGGCCTTTAAGGCAGAGTTGCAGGCCATGTTCCCTCAGTATCAGGATATTTACGTGGACGAGCTGTCCCTAAGCGTTGCATGCCATATTGGACCGGGCAGCATTGCAGTTGCAGCGACGAGGAAATTAAATATTCATCAATAATTATAGAACCAGTCATGCTTTCGTGCGTGGCTGGTTTATTAAATTAATAAAATTATCATAAACGTACTGTTTCGCACCTTGCAATGGAACGAAATTTGTGGTAAAGTTTACGATATATGGTATTTTGTGACAAGTATGCCCACAAGAGGTTGTGTGCTTGCCGCATTTACTGAGAAAATACGATAATGAGGAAGTTTTTATGGCAAAGAAAGAGACATACGGCGCAGAGAATATAACCGTATTAGAGGGGTTGGAGGCAGTCCGTGTACGTCCCGGTATGTATATAGGCAGTGTTTCTACCAAAGGTTTGAACCACCTGATTTATGAAATAGTAGATAACTCCGTGGATGAGCATCTGGCGGGTTATTGCTCTGAAATTCGTGTTACCTTGGAGGCCGATGGCTCTTGTACCGTTTCCGATAATGGCCGTGGTATCCCTGTTGGCATGCATGAAAAGGGTATGAGTGCAGAGCGTCTGGTATTTACTACACTGCATGCCGGCGGAAAGTTTGACAATGCTGCTTATAAGACCAGTGGAGGTCTGCATGGTGTTGGTTCTTCCGTTGTAAATGCATTGTCCAAGAGGCTGTCCGTTACCGTAAAGGTTGGCGGTTCCATTCATTATGACAGCTATGAGCGCGGTATTCCTACTACAGAGCTTATAGATGGTCTCCTACCTGTGATTGGCAAGACAAAAGAAACCGGTACTACCATTAATTTCCTGCCGGATGATGAGATATTTGACAAGGTTCGTTTTAAAGAAGATGATATTAAGAGTCGTATGCACGAGACTGCATACTTAAATCCGGAGCTTACCATTATTTTTAAAGATATGCGTAAAGAAGAGCCGGAAGAGGTGACCTATCACGAGCCGGAGGGTATTATCGGCTTTATCAAGGATATGAACAAATCCAGTGAAGCGGTTCATGATGTGGTATATTTCAAGGGTGAAAGCGAAGGCATAACCTGTGAGGTGGCTTTCCAGTATGTGAATGAATTCCATGAAAATATTCTGGGCTTTTGTAATAACATTTATAATTCTGAGGGCGGTACTCATTTGACCGGTTTTAAGACTCAGTTTACTACCGTCATTAACACCTATGCCCGTCAGCTCAATATTTTAAAAGAAAAGGATGTAAATTTTACCGGTGCAGATGTGCGTAATGGTATGACTGCAGTGGTATCTATCAAGCATCCGGACCCTCGTTTTGAAGGGCAGACCAAGACAAAGCTTGACAATCAGGATGCTGCCAAGGCTGTCAGCAAGATTACCAGTGAAGAAATTGTTCGTTATTTTGATAGAAATTTAGAGACCCTTAAAGGAGTTATTTCCTGTGCGGAAAAGGCAGCAAAGATTCGAAAGAGTGAGGAGCGTGCCAAGACGAATCTTTTGACCAAGCAAAAGTTTTCTTTTGACTCCAATGGTAAGCTTGCCAACTGTGAGTCCAAGGACGCAGAAAAGTGCGAAATCTTTATCGTAGAGGGTGATTCCGCAGGTGGCAGTGCCAAAAGTGCACGTAATCGTATGTATCAGGCGATTTTGCCTATTCGTGGTAAGATTTTGAATGTGGAAAAGGCCAGCATTGATAAGGTGCTTGCCAATGCAGAAATTAAGACCATGATAAATGCTTTTGGCTGCGGTTTTTCAGAAGGCTATGGTAATGACTTTGATATTTCCAAGCTTCGCTATGACAAGATTATTATTATGGCCGATGCCGACGTAGATGGTGCTCATATTTCCAACCTGTTATTAACCCTGTTTTATCGTTTTATGCCGGAGCTTATTTACAATGGACATGTTTACATAGCAATGCCTCCTTTGTACAAGGCTATGCCAAGCAAGGGGCAGGAGGAATATTTGTATGACGATAAGGCCTTAGAGCAGTATCGCAAGAAACATAAAGGGTCATTTACTTTGCAGCGCTACAAGGGTCTTGGTGAAATGGATGCGGATCAGTTGTGGGAGACTACTTTAAATCCGGAGACCAGAATGCTTAAGAAAGTGGAGATTGAGGACGGCCGTATGGCTAGCCATATTACAGAGTTACTGATGGGAACCGAGGTTTCTCCTCGTAAAGCTTTTATTTATGAGCATGCAACAGACGCAGAATTGGATGTATAGGAGGTGCAGTGATGGAAGATAGAATTATAAAAACAGAATATTCTGATGTCATGCAGAAATCCTTTATTGATTATGCCATGAGCGTTATTATTGCAAGAGCCCTGCCGGATGCCAGGGATGGGTTAAAGCCGGTACAGCGTCGTACCCTGTACGACATGCATGAGCTGGGTATCCGCTATGATAAGCCTTATCGTAAGAGTGCCCGTATCGTGGGTGACACCATGGGTAAATATCACCCTCATGGAGACAGCTCCATTTACGAAGCTCTGGTTGTTATGACCCAGGACTTCAAAAAGGGACTTCCACTTGTAGACGGACATGGTAACTTTGGCAACATTGAGGGCGATGGAGCAGCTGCCATGCGTTATACAGAGGCAAGGCTTGAGCGTATTAGCCAGGAAGGTTTGCTTGCCGATTTGGACAAGGATGTAGTGGATTTTGTACCAAACTTTGATGAAACAGAGAAGGAACCGAGCGTATTACCGGCCAAGTTCCCGAACCTTTTGATTAATGGTTCCGAGGGTATTGCGGTAGGTATGGCTACCAGTATTCCACCACACAATTTCTCTGAGGTGGTAGACGCTGCCAAGGCATATATGCTCAACCCGAACATTACCACCAGAGAATTAATGCGCTATGTAAAGGGCCCTGATTTCCCTACCGGCGGCATTGTGATTAATAAAGATGAACTTTTGGATATTTATGAGACCGGTGTAGGCAAGGTGAAAATCCGTGGACGCGTCACCACCGAAAAAACAAAAGGCGGTCGCGTTAACATTGTCATCACAGAAATTCCGTATACTATGATTGGCGCCGGCATCGGAAAGTTCCTTTCAGATGTGGCAGCCCTCTCTGAAAGCAAGAAAACTACGGATATTGTGGATATTTCCAATCAGTCCTCCAAGGAAGGTATTCGTATTGTTATTGAGGTGCGTAAAGATACGGATGTGGACAACTTCATCAACATGCTTTATAAAAAGACCCGCCTGGAGGATACCTTCGGTGTGAATATGCTTGCTATCCATCAGGGCAGACCGGAGACTATGGGTCTGAAGGCAATTATAAAGGCCAATATTGATTTTCAGTTTGAAGTAGCAAAGCGTAAGTACACAACGCTTCTTAATAAAGAATTAGAGAAAAAGGAAATTCAGGAAGGTCTGATAAAAGCTTGTAATGTAATTGACCTGATTATTGAAATTCTGCGTGGTTCCAAGGACAGAGCCATGGCAAAGGCTTGTCTGGTAGAGGGTGAGACCAAGGGCATTCGTTTTAAATCCAAGGGGTCTGAGCTTATGGCCAGCCAGCTTCGATTTACGGAAAAGCAGGCCAATGCCATTTTGGATATGCGTTTATATAAATTAATCGGTTTGGAAATTGAAGCATTAATAGCTGAGCACGAGGATACCCTGACCAATATTTTTAAGTACGAGGATATTCTGGCCAGACGTGATTCCATGGCACAGGTAATTATGAATGACATGGATGAATTTAAGAAACAATATAAACGTGACAGACGCACCACCATAGAGAATGGCGTGGAGGCAGTTTTTGAAGAAGCAAAGCAGCAGGAGCTGGATGTTTACTTTATGTTAGATCGCTTCGGTTACGCCAAAACGGTGGACGAGGCTACCTTTGAGCGTAACAAGGATGCCGCACTTAGCGAAAACCGTTTTGTATTTAAGTGCAAAAATACCGGAAAGGTTTGTCTGTTTACGGACAAGGGTCAACTCCATACCATTAAGGTAATGGATGTGCCGTTTGGTAAGTTCCGTGACAAATCCGTACCGGTGGACAATATCAGTACCTATAGCATGGAAAAGGAACAGATTGTATTTGCTGCCAGCCAGTCTGATTTGAATTTGTACCGTGTACTGTTCTTTACTAAGCAGGGCATGTGCAAGGTGGTAGACGGCGGCGAGTTTGATGTTACTAAGCGTAATGTTGCTGCTACCAAGCTTCAGGATGATGATGAAGTGGTATGTGTAGACATTTTAAAGGAGCAGAAAACAACGGTAATGCAGTCAAAGGACGGTTATTTCCTGCGATTTAGTATTGAAGAAATTCCGGAAAAGAAAAAGGCTGCGGTAGGTGTACGGGGGATCAAATTAAAAGAGGGCGACTTGGTAGAAGCAGTGTATTGCCTGAATTATAATGACCAGACCACCATTGAGTATAAGTCTAAACAATTAGAGCTTAATAAAATTAAGCTCGGCAAACGTGACGGTAACGGCGTGAAAGTCAGAGCCTAGAAAGGAAAGTATGAGAGTTATTGCGGGAAGTGCAAGAGGAATGAAACTGAAAACCCCTGAGGGAATGGATACCAGACCTACCCAGGATCGTATCAAGGAAACCTTGTTTAATATGCTGCAGTTTCAGCTGGCAGACTGTGTGTTTGTGGATATGTTCAGCGGTAGCGGCGGTATTGGCATTGAAGCTTTAAGCCGTGGCGCCAGAAAGGCTTATTTCGTAGAAAATGCAAAGGAGCCTTTGGCTTGCATAGAAGCTAATTTAACAACCACGAAGCTTAAGGCTGATGCAGTTGTTTTGAAAACGGATGCCGTAAGCAGTCTGCACCATATATTCGAAAAGGAAGTGGATATTATTTTTATGGACCCGCCTTATCATATGGATCATGAAAAGCAGCTGCTCACATACTTAAAGGATATAAAGTTTGTGACAGAGGATACCATCATTATCGTAGAGGCTTCCCTGGAAACAGATTTTGACTATGCCCCCGGTCTGGGCTTTGAGGTTTACAAGGAAAAGCGTTATAAAACAAACAAACACGTATTTTTGAGGAGGGCATAGAGGATGGTAAAGGCAATTTTCCCCGGCAGCTTTGATCCGATTACCATGGGGCACCTTGATTTAATCAGACGTGCTGCAGCAGGCTTTGATGAATTAACCGTTGCAGTTTTAAATAATCATGAAAAGTCTCCGTTGTTTTCTGTAGAAGAACGTGTTAATATGATAAAAGAAGCAGTAAAAGATATTCCTAATGTCAAAGTGGATTCTTTTTCCGGCTTTTTAGCAGATTATGCAAAGGCACACGATATCCGGGTGTCTGTAAGAGGACTCCGTACTCCTTCAGATTTTGAATATGAGCTTCCAACAGCTCAATTCAATCGAATATTATCTAAGGGAGCAGTTGAGACGCATTTTCTGGCCACCAGTCTGGAGTATGCACATTTAAGCAGCTCTGCAGTAAGAGAGGTAGCCAAATTTAAAGGTGATATTAAGGGACTGGTACCGGATTGTATTATAAATTTAATTTATGAAAAATATGGATATAAATGGGAGGAGTAACCGTATGCAAAGCAGAATGGAACAATTAATTGAAGAAATGGAGCATTACATTGCCAGCTGTAAGCCGCAGGCATTTTCCAAGGAGAACATTATTGTAGATCGATATCACATGGAGGAGCTTTTAGATGAGTTAAAAAGACGCACTCCGGAGGAATTAAAGCGTTATCAGAAGATTATGGCACAAAAAGATGCTATTTTGGATGATGCACGTTCCAAGGCAGAAGCACTTGTAAATAAGGCTACCCTTCAGACAAACGAGTTGGTCAGCGAGCATGAAATTATGCAGCAGGCTCATGCAAGAGCTCAGGAGGTTGAGACTATGGCTCGCCAGAAGGCTCAGGAGCTGGTGGATGCAGCCGCAGAAGAAGCAAATGCAATGCGTATGGCAGCGGTACAGTATACAGATGACCTGCTTGCTAATATTGAGAATTTATTAAATCACTCTATTCAGACCACCTCCGGCCAGTATGAAAACATGCTTACCAGTTTAAACCAGTATCGGGATGTGGTTCTGAATAATCGTCATGAGCTTCGCGGCGAGGATGAGGAAGAGCTTGATACATATGAAGCATCCCCATCCCCTGTAAGCGGTGCAACCGGCGAAATCAGTTTAATGTAGGTATAACAGTTTAGACATCAGGAAATGTACACATGATTGCGTGGGAATTTATTCACAAAGCAATCCATGTGCTGCATTTCCTGTTTGGCACTCTGCGCCAAGCGACATTTTTAGCTGCGTTAGCAGCGAGAAAGGCTGCGTAGCAGCCAAATCGAGCTAATGGCTAAACTATTAATAAACACATTTATAGAAATATACCCGCCAGATATGACAACGTGGTCAGTATGCATTTGTGCAGCACATATTTTCTGACAGATAAGCCCGCCGGTTTTAGAAAACTATAAGTCTGGATGGTGCAGCAGGCACCGCCCAGATTGGTATAGAAAAGCACCAGAGGCAGGCTGGTATTCACAGGCTGCATGCCCAGTCCACCGGTAATTTCAAGCAGTGGATAGAGGGCAAGTGTTTGCAGATTTATACTTTGTAAAAGGTGTGTTAGGGTTACAAAAAACAACTGAAAAAGTACCATGTAACCGCCAAGCATGAGGATGGAGCGACCGCATTTCGGTACGCTTTCGTAGAGTGCATCCGGAAGAGAGGCCCTGGAAGCGCGTGTGTGGGTAGTCATGCGAAAATCACATCCCCGATACAGGATGTAGCGTGTACACACACCATACAGGAGTGACACACCATAAATACCAAACAGGAGCTTCCAAAGAGTAAGCTCCGGAAAGCATTTATATGTAAAATTTATGGTATACATGGGTCCGATGCAGTTAATAAAGGTTAGCAGGTATTGCCCTTCTTTTTGGGATATATTTTGTTTTATCAGCATGTCTGCTGTTGTTTTGGCACCCATAGGGAAGCCAAAGAAAAGTCCTGTGATTAGGCAATAGCAGCCGTTATCACTGATTTTCAAAAAGCGTAAGAGTGTTTTGTTAAAAAGGCGGCCTATCCGGGCAGCAAAGCCGGTGTCCACCAGGATACTGCTTAAAAGCATCATGGGAAAAAGGGCAGGTATCATGGTTTCGTACCACTGTTTCAGGGCCTGCAGGCATCTTACCTGAGCTGCATCTCTGTCTGTAAAAAGTAATAACAGGGTATATAATATTACAAAAATCATAGTACAATATATGACATAATAGAAAGGTTCATGCTTATGGGTAAGCTTTTTAGGCTGGATAAATTTCTTTGTGAGTTGGAAATCGGTACCAGAAGCGAAGTAAAGATGTTTCTTAGAAGAGGAATGGTCACGGTAAATGGTATTACACAAAAAAGTCCTGATTTTAAAATAAATCCTGATGTAGATGTTGTTACGTATCAGGGCCAGGAATTAAAATATCAGGAGTTTTATTATTATATGCTGCATAAGCCTGCCGGAGTCATTACTGCCACGGAGGACAAAAAGCAGGAAACGGTAATGAGTCTCCTTGGGGCGTGCCACAGGACTGATTTATTTCCGGTGGGGCGTGTGGACAAGGACACCGAAGGGTTGCTTTTAATTACCAATGATGGAGAACTCGCACATGCTCTTTTAAGCCCTAAAAAGCATGTGCCCAAGTGTTATCTTGTGGAAGTGCCGGAAAGGCTGAATTTGGGCCAAATAGAGGTCTTAGAGCGAGGTGTGGATATTGGAGATGACAAGCCTACGCTCCCGGCGCAGATAGAGGTGTTGAGTGATACACATATTCATTTAACCATTTGTGAGGGCAGATACCATCAGGTAAAGCGTATGCTTGCTGCCGTAGGCAGTGAGGTGCTTTACTTAAAACGTATTACTTTTGGTGCATTGACCTTAGACGAGAAGCTGCTAAAGGGCAGTTTCAGAGCATTGACAAAGGAAGAAGTTACATTATTGAGAAAGAAATAGTTGAAGTTATTTGAGACAGAGCTGGAAGGAATTACAGCGCTTTTGAGGGAAATCATATGTTAACAAATATAAAAGCATGTCTATTTGATATGGATGGTACGTTAGTAGATTCCATGCATATTTGGAAAGACATAGATATTGCATTTTTAGCCCGGTTCGGCTATGAACTGCCGCCCGGTTTACAAAGAGAAATAGAGGGTATGGCCTTCAGAGAGACAGCCTGTTACTTTAAAGAACGATTTGATTTGCCGCTTTCTATTGAGGAAATTATGGATTGCTGGAATGAAATGGCTTTCCGGATGTATTCCGAGGAAATCGATTATAAAAAGGGTGCTTTTGCCTTTATTAAAATGTTGAAGGAAAAGGGTATTCGTACCGCTATCTGCACCAGTAATTCCAAAGAATTAGTGACAGCGGTAGGTGAGCATCTGGGCTTTATGCCTTATTTTGATACGATTATTACCTCCTGTGAGGTGGGAGCAGGAAAGCCGGCACCTGACATTTATTTAGAAGCAGCCAGAAGAGTAGGTGCTTTGCCGGAGGAATGTCTGGTGTTTGAAGATATCGTGATGGGACTCACAGCCGGTAAACGGGCAGGAATGCGACTTTGTGCCGTGGAAGACCCATTCTCCGCAGACCAGAGAGCAGAAAAGAAGGCTATGGCTGATTATTATATCGAAGATTATTTATCATTGTTAGAATAAAACAACATAAAAATTTACTTAGCATTGTTGGAATAGAATAAAGGAGCAATTATGGCATTTTTACCTATCAGTAAACAAGATATGATTGACAGAGGAATTTCACAGTTAGACTTCGTCTATATTACAGGGGATGCCTACGTGGACCATCCTTCCTTTGGACATGCCATTATCAGCAGGGTACTGGAATCTCATGGTTACAGTGTAGGTATTATTGCCCAACCGGACTGGAAGGACGATCAAAGCATCACCATATTGGGCGAGCCAAGACTGGGCTTTTTGATATCCGGCGGCAATATGGATTCTATGGTAAATCATTACTCTGTATCTAAGAAGCGTCGTGACAAAGATGCTTATACACCGGGCGGCGAAATGGGGAAACGTCCTGATTATGCTACTGTGGTTTATGGCAATTTAGTTCGCCGCACCTACAAAAAAACACCGATTATTATTGGCGGTATTGAAGCCAGTCTCAGACGTATGGCTCATTATGATTACTGGTCCAATTCCTTTAAACGCTCCATTTTGCTGGACAGTCAGGCTGATTTGATTTCTTACGGCATGGGTGAAAAGTCCATTGTAGAGATTGCTGATGCGCTTAACAGCGGCATTGCCGTGCAGGATATTACCTTTATTCCGGGTACCCTTTATAAAACCAAGGATATTTCAGGCTTATACAATAGTGTGACCTTGCCGGATTATACTTCCATGAAGGAAGTGCCGCGCAAGTATGCGGAGAGCTTTGCCATTCAGTACAACAGCACTGACCCCTTTACAGGTAAGGTGCTGGTAGAGCCTTATCCTAACGGGATATTCGTGGTGCAGAATCCGCCACAGCCACCACTTACCATGGAGGAAATGGACGCGGTTTATGCCATCCCTTATGAAAGAACTTATCATCCATCCTATGAAGCTAAGGGCGGTGTACCGGCGATTTCAGAGATTAAGTTTAGTTTAATCAGCAATCGAGGCTGTTTCGGAGGATGCAGCTTTTGTGCTCTGACTTTCCATCAAGGACGTACCATACAGGTCAGAAGCCATGAATCCATTTTGGAGGAAGCAAGATTACTTACACAAGACCCGGACTTCAAGGGCTATATTCATGATGTAGGCGGACCTACCCCCAACTTCCGTCATCCTTCCTGTGAAAAGCAGTTAAAGGT
>JAZRRW010000110.1:0-33114 GCA_045651105.1 Lachnospiraceae bacterium | reverse complement strand
TCCCTTGAATAGCTGCCAATTCCCATTGTCCTCTGGTTTCAAACTTCTGCTGTTGCATAAACAAGGTATCCTTACGAACTATATCCCGAAATGTAATACTTCTTTGTATCATTTTCGGCAAATTAGCCATATATCCTCTGGCACACACCCTGCAAAGCCCCTGAATACCTACTAACGTACGTTCCGGCCTGCCAAAGCACTTTACAGCAGCCAGGGTATGGGGATATTCTGTTCCGAAGCAGTGCACAATGTCCGGCTTAAAATGGGCGAGTATCTGCTTCATATCCTCTTCCAACGCCATATCATAATGCTCTGCTGCCAGCACATTTTCCCGGAAACCATAAAAGGGCACATCATAATCCTGATTAATTACCAGCACGTCCTGTAAAAGCTCCTGTTCCATAGGGATAGGGAATGCGATGCCCAACTGCACACTTTTTTCTGTATGGGAAGCATTATGCGCAAGTACTGCTTCCATCAGACCGGTAATCCAACCCTCTTTATTATTTACTTCCTGCCCCAGCTTCTCTGCGATACAAGGCAGCATAATATTGCAAATCCAAAGTACCCGCATCATGCTCCTCCTAATTAAAAATCCAATTTAAATACGGAAGCAGTCTGATATTAATATCATAAGCAGTCCGTAAAAAGAACGCAAAATAAACAGCAAACGCACTAAGTGTACCGATGGTCAAAAACCACTTCCACGGCCCCTTCCTTAAATGATAGAGGCAGCCACTTACCAAAAATATCTGAAAAATACAGAAATAATTTGCCACTCTGGTTACTTCCGGAATAAAGGAACCAAAGGTATTAATAATAAGACCTGCCGCATTTGCCCAAAAATAAAATTCCATGTGCTTTCTGCCCTTCACAGAATCTTTATAGCATATCAGTGCCAAAATCAGGCAGCACAGACAGCGCAGTATATTAATTATAGATACCTCGCCATTGTCAAAGACCGTATTTTCGTAGTAAGGATAAAACTTAAATATGATAGACCTGTAAAAATCCTGCAGAAAAATCATGGATAAAACCAATGCACTGCCTGTACCTATCAGCCACTTATTCATTCGCATATCACAAAGCATGCGTAATATTATATAGCCCGGAATTACCAAAAGCACTGATTTATGAAAAAGTGCCGCTATCAAAATCCACGTAATAAATTTGCCGTATTCCTTACGAATTATAAACTTGGCCGCATACATCACCATGGCAATCACCAGATAATATCGTACCGTATTCAGGCTCTGGAAATAATATCCATTGGTCATCAGCAAAAAAATAACACCCCAGTACCATTCCGCCTGGTCATACACGGCCTTTACCATAAAAGCCACTGTTATTATTGAGAACAGTCCGAAAATTGGCAAGTAATTATTATAACCAAGAAGCTTCTGCATCCAGTATACAATAAAATTAAAACCCGGTTCACTGGCAACAACACGATTCATGTATATCAATTTAAAATTTTCACGATAAACCCAATAATCATTACCTACCGCAATACGACAAGCACTGACACCCATTAACAACAAATAAATACCCACACTGGCCGTAATATTTACTGCCTGCTGCCTGTCCACACCACATTTACGATAACCATAAATATAACCGGGTGCATATTCCCTATTTTTTACAAAGGCTGCCAGAATTAATACAGCCACTGTCAAACTAATATAAACCAGCATTCCTTATCCTCTATACAGAGCACTCTTCATCCTATGATAAAGTCCCCCTAAAAGCTTACTCTCTGCCATAGCCGTACGAAGTGGCTGCAGAGACAACAACATAATCAGCCTGTATTTCAAAATCTGTCCCCGGGTCATATACATAGAAATAATTTCCGCATGTTCCTTCCCCGAACGCACCCTATTGGTCTTGGTTTCCGAAAAACCACCACCTTCATATAAGGCAAGGGTAACCGGAAGATACACCGGCTCTATCTTCTGTGCAAAAAAACACCACAAAAAATGCTCATAATCAGCCCTTACACGATACTTTGGCTCATAGCCCCTTTCTGCAAACAGGCTTCTGTGATAAATGCAAGCCTGGTGACAAGGCACGTTGCGGTAACATGCAAAAGCATCTATATGCGGGTTGGACTGTACCACACTATCCCGAATAGCATCATAAACATTACCATAAAAAAGCCTGCCCTCCGGATGACCTTGCATTGCCGTGATCATATCTTTCAACGCCGTATCCTTATAAAAACGATCCCCACAGTTTAGAAAATACAAATATTCTCCCCCGGCAAGATAAATAGCCTGATTCATGGCATCATATATGCTTTTATCTTGTCGTTGATAAACATGCACTTTTTTGGTAATCTCTGCCCCGGTGCCTGTCAGCCATTCCTTCAACATAGCTATGGAGCCATCCTTGGAAAAACCATCCTTTACCACAACCTCATAATCCTGAAAGCTCTGCATCCGGATGCTTTCCATGGTCTCTATTAATTTACTCCCCGGATTCAAGCAAACTACAATAATACTGATTTTACACATTATTTTCCTTCTTTCCGGCCTCAAGTTTTCCCTGTTTGATACCGTCTAACAATAATTTAAGAGCCTTTGTCCATGAAATTTCCCTACACATCTCTGCCCGCTTTGTAAATACAAAGCGAAAGCCCCAGACAGGTGCTGCCGCTCCGTACAAAAAATGATACAACACTCCTCTGTCAAAGAAAAACTTTTCATGATAACCCGTAAACCAAGTGGAAGGGCGTGGAATTTCTTCTCCAATACATACAGGACTCTTGTAAATCTGCATACCGGCTTTGATAAGCTCACGAATAAACAAACTGTCCTCTCCATTACTATAAGGCGCACCGCCTCCAAAAAGCAAAGAAAACGTAATACCTGTAGCATGCAGCTTCTCTCTGCGAAAAGCCATACTATATGCCGGATACCGGCCACAATTTAAGAGCGACACCTTTCCGTAAGCATCATTCTGATAGGTCTTTCGCTCCGGTGTTACCTCCACCTGAAACAGAATGCCGTCTGCCTCCGGATGCGCAGCAAACTCCGCCTCAATCAAAGCCGCATAGCCTTTCGCATAAACAATGTCCTCATCGCCAAAAAGGCAGATATCCTGATCTGCCTTGGAAAGTGCCAAATTTCTGCTACGGCCTACACCGCGTTCCTTTCTATAATAAATGTCTACCGGATGCCCTTTTACATCCATATGCTCTTCTCTGTCCTCACTGCATTGATTTACAATAACAGCCGGGCTGTCCAGTCCAAGCTTCTCTATCAGCTCCGATATACTTTTGTTCACGCAGGAAATCAATAACTGTACTGACATAACATCCTCTTACTTTTCGTACCTTTTTAATAACGCTTCATCAACCTTCCACAATATAGCCCCTATTACTCTCACATCCTGTTGCCTGTAATAAGCCAGTGCCCTGTCAATAGCACCGCTTTTATCCGCACCTGACATCACTGTCATAATCACGCCGTCACAATCACGCAGGACCACTCCTGCTTCCGGGCACTGCATCATAGCAGGGACACATACCCATTCCACATCCGTTGCAAAAGCTTTCAACTGCTCTAATACCTCCGGCAATGCAGGTGCTTCCCCTATACCGGTAACAGCCACTCGCTTCCTGCCACTGACAGCATAAGCCACATTGGCTGCCAGCTCTTCGCTGATGTCTGCACCCAAAACCTTTAAGCCATGACGCTTTTCCAAGGTAAGCGGCAAATATATGCCATCATCCAATAAGTACTTTAACATAATATACATACAGGCTGCGAAAAGCCCCAGCACTGCTCCCAATACAAAAGCTCTCTGAGTACGAATATCTGCCTTAATCTGCACCGCATCCTCAGACATATCCTGAAGTACCATACGATTTATCTCCCGCTGGGCTTCTGCAAAGCCGACAAAAGCCTTATCATACGCTTTCAAAATCTCCATGGCAAGGACAGGATCAGAAGTCATCACCTGCAAAGTTACCATCCGAACGTCAGACGCCATAATCAAAGTAATATACTCATTCAGCTCTTCTGTAGTCATATCATGTTCAAGCTGTGACAGTACCTGGCCGGTAAACACATCCATAGTCAGCCAACTGTCCAAGGTATACTCATTAAAATAGGAATAAGGCTCCTTTAAAGTGGGATCCTTTGCATATTCAATATAATAGGTAGCAGAAGCCTGATACTCTCTGGCAGGTGCATAAACCACCTTGTACAGATAGTAACAGCCGCCAAAAATAGCAGATCCTACTATGGTCCAAAGTACAAACTGATACCACTTTCCCAACATCTTTAATATAAATAATTTAAAATCAAAGGGCTCCTTTGGATATTCCATGGCATTTGCTCCTTTTCGTTATTTTAATGCTTCTTCGGAAGATACTTCCTTTTTCTCCGGCTTTCGATGCTCTTCCCGGAAGGCTGTCACCTGCTGCATTTCCACACCTTCCGTGCTGTCAGGCCAAAACAAAATTTTCAAGGTTAAAAGCATTAATTTAATATCCATCCATACGGAATAATTTTCAATGTAAGTAAGGTCTAGCTTCAATTTATCATACGGCGTGGTATTGTACTTGCCATACACCTGTGCATAGCCTGCAAGCCCCGCCTTAACCTTAGTACGGAATGCAAACTCCGGCATAATTTCCATGTACTGTTTAATAATTTCCGGTCTTTCCGGCCTCGGGCCTATAAAGGACATATCACCCTTTAAAATATTAATCAGCTGCGGCAGCTCATCAATACGCACCTTACGAATAAACTTACCGATAGGGGTAATACGGCTGTCGTTTTTACTTGCCAGTCTGGCCACCCCATCCTTTTCCGCGTCCACACGCATACTGCGAAACTTCATAATACCAAATTCACGCATATCCTTAGTGCAACGCACCTGCCTGTAAATTACCGGACCGCCGTCATAAAGCTTTATCACGATTGCAGTCAGCAGCATAATAGGAGAAGCAATTACCAGCAAAACAGCAGAGCATATAATATCAATGAGTCTTTTGATAATACGCTGCTCGATAGTCAGTATATACTCGCGGGTAAGGAAAATCGGCGTATCAAAAATATGCATTTCCTCTGCGCCACCCAAAATAACATCAGAAATCTTGGGCAAGATATACACCCGAATGCTCCTGCCATAGCAATATTTAAAAATGGTATTGCGGCTGGTTACATCAATATCCCCCAGAACAATAGCATCATAACGCTCCTCTACCTCTGTACAAATAGCCTCTACACCCTCGCTTATATTCATGCATTTGCAAATGTCATACTTATCCCTGCGACTTTCAAATTTACTTATCAATTCCTGATATGGTCTGTCACCGTGAATAAGTAACATCTTCCTTGGTGCAAAAAGAGCTTTATAAACCCTTTGGGCAATTAAGGACCAACAAAATACACCGATGCACTGTATAATCGTCAAAGCAATAAAGGGCTTTGGATTCATCAGCCAGAAATACATCAAAGAGTCCTGCCCATACGTAATTACATTAACAATTAATGTTGCAAAGATCTGGGAAAAAACAACCTCTGAGGTCTTAAGATAACCTATATTTAACCCGCCATACATACTGGAAAAAGCAAAAAGCAAGAGTGCATACACTGCAATAGCCAGGTAATGTCCCTTTGCGGTAAACCACAGTTGCGGACGAATCTGAATACTTAAGTCCGTCAGCCAGAACCAGCTGTATATGGCCGTTTCGAAGGCCACGGTAACTATAGAAAAGCCTATTACTATTAATCTTTTAAATGAACCTAATCCTCTCATGTAACTCCTCACACTCTTCTCTTTACTGCACGCCAAGCCCAAAAACAAAAGTTGTATACACTAAAGGGAATGCTTAATTTTTCTTCTTTACGGTATAAATTCCAAATGCGACGCAAGGCCTCTATTTTATTGGAGGACAAACTGCCCCCAATACGTCTGTAAAGCACTAAATTCTCCTGCAAACCATATGCCGATATACCACTTTTTAGAATTCTCCACCAGAGAGCAGTATCCTCACTTTTGACAGGCGGCATGTGCAGTGCTTCTCTGGAAAGCTTTTCTGTATCAAACATAACAGTTGATGTAAAAATAGTAGTATTTTGTAGCGCCTGACGATACGTCATCTCTATCGGCACCTTTACCACCTTGCCGGTCCCCCTACCGGAGGCATCCGCAAATTCATAACCGGTAAAGGAAAAGGCTGCATCATTTTCAATCATAAATGCCACCTGATGAGACAACTTTTCCGGCTGCCACAAATCATCTGAGTCCAGATATGTCACAAATCGTCCCTTGCTGATGTCCATACCGTAATTTCTGGCAGCTGCAGCACCAATATTTTGCGGAATGATATGAAACTTAATCCTATCATCCGGATGCTCCTTCAAATACTGCTCCACAAACTCTTTTGTACCGTCTGTAGACCCATCCTCTATCAGAAGCAGCTCCCAATCGGTATAGGTCTGTGCCAGCACACTTTCTATTGTTGCTGCAATATATGATTTCACATTATAGACGGGCACAATAATACTAACTAATTCTTTCATTCTATTATTAAATCCTTTTTTATAATTGCAGAATAATAATCATTCAAATCCATAACTGTATAACCGGGCATTGGTCCCATTTCCCCCGGCCAGTATATAGGCACAATGGCACAATCAACCAACTCTTTATTCATTAAGTCCGTCAATGCCAGATGCTCCTCCGGAAGCAAGGTGTTTTTTTCCAGCAAGCTGTAATATTCGTATTCCACACCATAACCACTGTTAATATAGCTGGCCGCCTTACCATCCCACAAATCTCTGCCATATAAGGTCTGCCATTCAGCCTCATACAACCTGGCATACTGAAGCATCCTTCCCGGTGCTGCCAATATCATATACCGGTCTCCTACCACTTCATACAGGGCATCAAACACCTCTGCCGTCTCTGCAGGAACACCATTTTCATTGACTGCCCCCCGGGACGCCAATCCACGAAAGCCCGTTGCAACAAACAAAATAGTTACCACACATCCAATGCTAATGGCCACTTTTACGCTCTTACCGATACGTAGTCCCGGTATGTCACGGTCTTTTAGAAAAAATACTGCTTCCACTCCTACAAAGGCTATGAGCAGCGTAATTGGCCAAAGTAGCTGTAAATCCTTCCAGTCGTAAAAAGGTGTGAATATTTTTAATAGGATGATTGCAGTCACAGGAAAAACAACCAACAGCCCTAATAACAAGGAAACCATAAATAAGCTGTGCTTTTTTAAAGACCCTTTCAGCCAAAGCATCACATAAAGCACTACACAAAAAATCCACAGCATGCCTTGTTGCTCTTTAAAGGCAGTCATCCCGCTTAACCATCTGCTCCACTCAAGCTGCATGTTGACACCTCCTGTCTAACCAAAGGTGTACCATATACATACACACTGCTATCAATAAACAATACCCCACACCATAAGTAGTCCACACCAGGCAAGCCTCTGTCAATACTGCTAGCACCGCCAAAAGCCACTTCCTTTGCCAGCATGCATATAACGTATATGGTATCAAAAGGGCACCTCTGATTGTTTCTGCCGAAAAACCCGCATAAAACAGACGCTGTCCCACCAGCCCGTCACTACCTGAAGTAGCTATATACACTAAGGCCACCACACTGACAAACAGCCATCTTTTGTGTACATCCTCCGGAAATAATATTCGGGCAAATGCCCAGTACAGCCAAATACTTAGTGCCCATACAGCCATCGGCACCACCTTACACATTATCATATATGGAGATTGTTGTGATATTGTTATGAAAGCACTGTATAAACTGGATAAACCCAAAATCTGCATACGCATAGGCATGGCAGCCTGTCCCACCTGTCCTGTAAAAGGATGAAGGCTCATAATACTTCCGGAACTAACATTGCCCAAAGTTATTTCATAAACCGCGTCCCGTATGTCAGGTACATAGCCTTTCGTAAAGTGAACTATAGTGCCCCCTGCCAAAACAGCAAACAAAATCATATAAGGAGAAAGCTCGATTTTCCGCTGCTTCTTTGCCTTCACGCCGCCCTTACGATATATCCAAATCAAAATACCTACATACACCAAAATTCCTGTTAACATAAATACCGTACTGAAGCATATATATACGCTAAGACTTCTGCTGGTCATAAGTACAGCCAGATGTGCCACCTCTGCGCAACCCAACAATATCCAAATACCTGTTAACAACCAAATAATCATCATTCTCTCCCTACGAGCATACTTTAAATTAGTATAACACATTCCCACAAAAAAAACAATGAGTCCCTTAGGAAACCTAAAGGCCTAAAAGCTTCCCAAGAGACTTTACTTTTACATATTACATATCCCGAACATCCAATCTCACTTTATCTGCTATTCTTGCTATGTATTCACTATTTGTCGGTCTGGCTTTTCCCTGTTCATAAGAATATCCAAACAGCTCCTCAAAGGTCTCACTGTTCCCTCTCGTCCATGAAACCTCAATTGCATTACGGATAGCTCTCTCCACCTTTTGATCCGTAGTCTTAAAATGCTTTGCAATGGTAGGATACAATAGCTTGGTCACACTGGAAACCGCCTCCATATCCTTCCCCGAAAGCATAATAGCATCTCGCAAATAGTGATAACCTTTTAAGTGTGCCGGTACACCGATGTCCAGCATAATTTTTGTAATGTACTTTTCTAACTGTACATCACCCATTGTTAAAATATCCATAGTAAAACTCTCCCTCCAGTCTATTTTGTGACAGAAATATCTTATCATCTCTGTAAAACCTCTCTGTTAGTGAGAATTCTACCATGGCTGTCGAATTTTGAAAAGCCTAACTCATCGCGCATTTTCGCGTCATTTCAGCATTTTCACAATATCATGTACTGTCAAAACTTCTCTTTTACAATATATATTGGCCTGTTTTTGACTTCCATATAAGTTTTTGCAAGGTACTGACCTATAATACCGATACAAAAAAGCTGCACACCCGCCACCAATGTAATAATACAAGCTGTAGAAGGCCAGCCTGCTACCGGGTCTCCCCATATCATTGCACGAACAATAATAAATAACATTGCCAAAAAAGCTATTACACAAAATACAATGCCTATTACCGCTGCTATAGAAAGCGGTACTGTTGAAAAGGCCATAATACCCTCAATGGAATACAATAGCAGCTTCCAAAAGCTCCATTTAGTCTCGCCCTTGACACGCTCAATATTTTCATACTCCAGCCAATAGGTTTCAAAGCCTACCCAGCCATAAATACCCTTGGTAAAACGATTATACTCTGACATGGACAGTATGGCATCTACCATCTGTCTGGTCATCAGCCTGTAATCTCTTGCACCATCTATAATTTCCGTCTTACTGATAACACGCATAAGCCTGTAAAAACATCTGGCGAAAAAAGAACGAATCGGTGGTTCTCCTTTCCGTGAAACCCTACGGGTTGCTACAGAATCATAGCCCTTATCTATATAGGAAAACATTTCAGGCAACAAGCTTGGCGGATCCTGCAAATCCACATCCATGGCAACCACATAATCCCCCTTGGCATGCTGCAAGCCTGCAAATAAACCTGCCTCTTTACCAAAGTTTCTGGAAAAGGACACCAAATGTACTCTTTCATCCTTCTCATGCAACTTTTTCACCTCAGAGGCCGTGCCATCCTTAGATCCATCATTAATATAAATAATCTCGAAGTCCATATCTCTGCTTTTAAAATATGCCTCGTTCTTTATAAACTCTTCATAAAAATATGGCACATTCTCTTCTTCGTTAAAACAAGGAACAACTACACTTAATAATTTCATATCAATACTCCTTTTCATATTAACATCATAACAAATTTGTCCACTTTTTACAACCTTTTCCTTTACTTTATGAACACTTTACTATAAAATATAAACATATTCAAAGAAAGGTATTGTCATGAAATTCTTTAACGATTTACTATCTAATGAAATTTTTATATCTGCTGTGACTGCATGGCTGATTGCCCAGATACTCAAAACACTGATACATGCATTTCTTACCAAAGACTTTGATTTAGAACGCATGTATGGCAGCGGCGGTATGCCCAGCAGTCACTCCTCTACCGTAACAGCCCTTGCCACATCCTGCTATTTTGTGCATGGTGTTGCAAGCAGTGAATTTGCCATTTCTGTCATACTGGCCATTATTGTTATGTATGATGCCAGAGGTGTCCGCCGTGAAACCGGCATTCAGGCCAAGGTATTAAATAATTTAATGGAGCTCTTAGCCGATATTCATAACGAACTCATGCCAATCGATGAGAAGTTGAAGGAATTTGTGGGACATACTCCATTACAAGTAGTCGCCGGTGCTATTCTTGGCTTGGTAATTGCATGTACCACTCACTTATTTTATTGAATTTTCACGAAACTTGTCTACCCCGTCACGTTTTTGTGCACAATGTACAAAAACGTGAATTCTTTTTGTAAAGACTGTTTTTTAATAATGTGTTATAATGTATTTAAGTGTGGCATTTCGTGCTACAGAGAAAGCGAGGTTCTATTCATGAAAAAAATACAAGTTGCACTTCTGGCTATGACTGCATCAACAATCGTACTGGTCGGCTGCGGCAATCCTTCAACACCCGTAGGCGGCAGTGAAGCAGAAGTCATCGAAACTCAGGTAACAGGAAATATAGAAACTATTACTTCTAATCACACCACAGAAACACAGGCTGGCACAGAAACCGTTGATGATTCCATCCCGCCAGAAGAAGGCATGGTTCGCAGCAAGGTCACCAACGAATGGATTGACGGAGAACTTTACAACCAACGTCCTCTTGCTGTTATGATCCCAAACGAATCATCCGCCATTCCGCATTATGGTTTATCGGAAGCTTCCATCATATATGAAGCAAACGTGGAAGGACGTATGACCCGTATGATGGCAATCTTCGAGGATTATAATTCTATTGAAAAGCTGGGAAACATCCGTTCTCTTCGTGACTACTATGCATACTGGGCTTTTGAATGGGATGCTGTTATCTGTCACTTTGGTAATCCATACTATGCAGATGAAATATTGTCCCAGTCTACCACAGACAATCTGGATGGCAATGTATTGACAGGCGATCCGTTTTTCCGTTCCTCCGACAGAAAAAAACCTCACAATGCATATTTAGACGGAACACTCATAAAAAATGCTTTAAACCAAAACAAAATTGAGGCAACTGACAGAAGCTTAGCCGATGCAACCCACTATAATTTCACTACGCCATCTGAGCCAAATACTTTAACACAGTATTCCTATGTCGAAGATGCCACTTACATCAACATGACCAGCTGCTATCCGCTGACCAGATGTTATTTTGAGTACAACCCTGATGATGGTTTGTATTATCGTTCCCAGTACTTGTCTCAAGGCACCGACGGTCCTCATATTGACGGAGCAAACGGCAAGCAGCTGAGCTTTACCAATATTATTATTCAATCCAATGAATACGCGGTACGCGACCCATCTGGATACCTATGGTTCCAGACCGTTGATACGGGACGTGACGCATGGTACATCACTCAGGGCAAGCTTATCAAGTGTACCTGGGAAAAGGACAGCGAATATGGTGCTACCAGATACTATGACCAATCCGGCAAAGAAATCACTTTCAACACCGGCAAGACTATGGTTATGATTATCGAAGATGGCGATATGTTTGATTACGAATAAAATTCTAAAAAAATTCAGCCATAAACTGTTACAAAAAAGTGGTTCTGGTAATACCAAAACCACTTTTTTATTATCACTTTCACTTCACGAAACATGCGCACAACACATTATTGCTGTTCTTCTACAACATGTAATACAATTTCAACAGGTTCAGACGTAATCACACTAAGGCCTTCTTCTGCTTCATACGCAGGCATAATCCAGTAACTCGTCTCGCCATCTACATCTCTAATCTTCTCAGCCTCCATCCATGCACCTACATCAAAGGTTGCCTGAATGCCGGAAACATCAAATTCCTCGAAAAGATGCTCAGAGCCCTTTACTACTACTTTGTATTCTGCACTGCGCAACACATGGGCTGCTGTATAACCCTCAGGAACATTTTCAAGCTGCACCTGTCCCATACGTAGTGCGAACTCTTTCTCTATGATTGGAGCAATATGAAGTGTTACCGCCACCTGTCCATTGCCTTGCCTGTCTGCTCTGATAGTACCTGCAGGCAGATAATCATCCAAGTCCACTGTCACAACCACATCCTCTGCTGCTCCCTCTATCAAGAGTTCTTCCCCTTCCACAACAATTTCACTAATAGCTGCCAAAACATTTTCCTTACCGGCAATCTTAAGCTCCATAACCTCACTGGTTTCCTCTCCGGTAATCACGAAGCCTTCTGCTGCCGTACCCATTGCCTCATATCTGACCGGTACAGTCTTGGTTGCATAAATCACAACAGGTGTACTTACTGTCTTTGCACTCATGCTGAGCTGTTTTTTATCTACCTCGTTACCTTCACTATCATACAAAACAATATCTGCATAAGAGAAAATATCGCTCTTGGCATCTGTAACATCCACAACTGCCACAGCCTTGCTGATAGAATTAACAATACTTTCTGCACCACTTACCGTAATACGGTTAAGGTCCGGTACAGCAGACGCCACCAGGTATCCCTCTGCCGGCTCACCCATTACCTGTGCACCCAAAGAGACATACCGGTCTATTCTGTCCTCTACCAATAGCTTCAGCTCTTTTGCAGATGGTGTAAAAACAATATTCTCATTATGTCTGTTACTGTAAATCTTTAATTCAATAGTGCCGTCCATTTTCATCTTGGAAAAATCAGCTTCCACATTGATATCGCTTTCCCGCAAATCATTAATCACAGAGCTGGTGGAATCAATGGTCAACGTCCTGACAACATCTGTGTTCTCCAACACCTGATATACTTGATCCTTACTGGTCAGAACCTCCGTATTAACAAAGGTTACCGGCACATTATACATGCGCTTTGTTGCCGCAGGGTCAGTCACCAGATATATAACAACCCATAACGCAATAGCAATAACAACGGATGTCAGCTTCAATACCCAGTTGTGCAAAATTCTATTCTTCATATTACTTTGTGCCTTTCAACCTCTTCATAATTCTGCTCTTTGCCTGTGCCTGTTCTGTTCTCTTTTCCTGAAAACGTACTAAATGCTCCTGCAGTCCGTCAGCCCCCAGATTGCGGTACAGATTGCCCTCTCTTGCCACACTGATTACACCGGTTTCTTCGGAAACAACAACAATCAATGCGTCCGTATTCTCAGATGCCCCCAAGGCTGCCCTGTGTCTGGTGCCCAATTCCTTACTCACCGCACGATTGTCAGACAAAGGCAAATAACAGGTAGCAGCCACCAAACGATTACCCTTTATAACAACTGCACCATCGTGCAACGGCGTATTGTGCTCAAATATATTAATTAAGAGCTGACTGGTAACAATAGCATCTATGGTAATACCGGTAGAGGCATAATCTGCCAGATCCTGATTACGTTCCAATACAATAAGTGCACCGGTCTTTGCTTTGCCCATAGCAACGCTGGCATTCAGAATACCTTGCAAGGTCTTATCACTGAAACGTCCTTCCTCTACTCTCTTATCAATCAGACGAAACCTCTCCAGAAAACCATTTTTGCCCAGTTCCTCCAATGCCTTTCTTAACTCCGGCTGTAAAATAATAACCACTGCCGTAATGGCCACACCAAGAATATTTTGGGCGATCCACAAAATAGTATCCATATCCAGCGCAAGTGCCACCAACAAAAATAAAGCAATGACAATCAGGCCTTTGAACAACACCCATGCTCTGGTTTTCTGCACCCAGACCAAAATATGATATATCAGAAAGGCCAGAATCAAGACTTCCAAAATATCTGTAAACTGAATATAAAATTTTCCGAAAAAATTCTGGATTTCCTCACTCCAACGTAACAAATGCTGCATTTTCTTACTCTCTTACCTATGATATGTATGTTGTCTTTGCGTATTAATACGCTTTACTGTTTTGGCCGGTGCCTGAATGCTTAACTTTGGCACTGCCTTGACATAATAATAATAATCCTCATCCTCAAACTGTACCCGCTCCGTGCGGCTGTAGTCCAGACCCATAAACAAAAAGCTAATCAACATAGCTATCGGCACTGCTATAATTGTACCGATTAACAGTCCGAATACATCCGGACCATTATCAAATATCAAGATACCCATAAAGCACAAGATCACATTTGTCATAGCACCGGTAACAATTGCTGCACTCCAGGCATGGTCAATAGATTGCCTGCGCAGAATATGTACAACAATTGTAGCTGCCATAAAGCTTAATAATGCCAAGAACATCTCTTCATTACGGATAATCCCATCCAGACCTACTCGCAGCTTATCCATCATATCTGTTTCTGCCATACCCTGAATGGTCAGCGCACTGGCGGAAACATAATCAATAAAGTAATGTATAACAATCCCACAGCCCAATGTTAACACTGCCATAGGACCACACAGTATACCTACAAGCAATGGCATTATATATGGCAATCCGAAATAAAAGGACAAAGGCACCAAAACCAGTAATATCAAGTCCCTATTGCAAAATCTTAAATACAAAAGGGACATTACCAGAAATACAGCCAACGCAACCAGTGCTACCTCCAGCGATAATGCTGACAAATGCACCAATATCACCGCCAATCCTATCAACACCATCGTAGTAATAGGTAAAAAGGCACACACCACAGTCAGCGCTAATACTACCAACAAATTATCCAACCGAGCCATGTAGCCAATCCTGTCGTTAATAGCTAACAACATTAAAAAAGCTGTAATTGCCTTAATTGCCGGAATAATCACTCTGTGATAGTCCGCATATAAAACCTTGATTTTCTCTTTGATCATTAATAAGCCTGCCATAAATACCTCTTATACCTCACGATTATCATTTTGTACATAATGTTTATATAGCTCCTTGAGCTTTAGTAAATACTTATTTACCCGCCTTTTATATTTATTATAGCGATAACTGATATAACTATAACAAATTCCAAGATAAATACCAATAAATATAATATAATAAATTAAAATATCCCTGGCAAAATCCATAATATCCATGCTGAACAGCTCCAGCATAAGATTCTCAATATTGTACAATGCAAACAGACCACAAACTATGAGAAAAGCAAGGGTCCCACAGGCAAAAGACCACAACATATGTATCCCCACATAATCCCCGGGGAAATACCTGGTAATCTGCAGCTCCTTCTTGCCCTTCTTACTCTCATATAATGCCAGTCTGGTCATTAATCTGGTACGTTCTTCATTAATCATACACTTACCTCTATTCCACTCCGGCTGCCAGTGTCACCACATAAATATGCTTTACGCCTCCCTCCGACAAAACCTGTGCCAAGGCATCCACTGTACTGCCCGTTGTGTAAATATCATCTATTATAATTACTGTATTTAATTTTACATCATTTTTTACTAATTTAAAAGCCTTTTTCAAATTATTTTGACGTTCTGTGTAACTTAATTGCTTTTGAGGCACTGTTTTTTTCTGTCTAACCACTATATCGTCCAAAAAAGTAACTCCGAGGCGCTTTGCCAGTGCTTTACCTAATACTGCAGACTGATTATAACCTCTCTCCTTATAACGTGAACTGTGCAAAGGAACGGGTATCATGGCATCTGCCTGCATAGCCCGAATATCCGGACCCAGATAACGATACATTTCTTCAGCAAAAAAATCTGCATACTCCTGACGTCCACCGTATTTAAATCGAAAGATAGCTCCTGCCACACCTTCATATCGGTACAGGGATCTTCCTCTTTCAAACATATGCGGATGCCTGCGACAATCATGACAATACTCCGTCTCCTGCCTTGACAGCCCCTTACCGCACTTCATGCAATAATCATGCCCTATATATGCCAGTCCGGGGATACATTCCTTACAACACAACGCTCCCCATGGCGTTACAATCCCGTCACAAACCGGACACCTGCGCGGAAACAGTAATTCCGTAATAATATGCTGCATAATCCTCCTGCTCTCCAAGCTCATGGACTATAACTACAAGACACACTCCCTGATGCGTAAATGCAGCGACGTATATCGCTTGTGTTGACTGCTGTTTGCAATCATATCATCCAATACCTCTCTGCTGCCCAAGATGGTAACACAATTACGTGCTCTTGTTACCCCCGTATAAAGTAAATTACGGTTAAACAACATGCGAGGACCGGTCAGGAGGGGCATAATAATTGCCGGATACTCACTTCCCTGGGACTTATGAATGGTAATCGCATAGGCCAGCTCCAGCTCCTCCAAACCCGAAAAAGGATAGGTAACCTTCTTGCCCTCTTCAAACGCAACCACCAGCTGCTCTGCATGCTGACGTATCTCTACAACACGCCCCACATCACCATTAAACACACCCATACCTCTGTCTATAGGAATGTTGTATTTGCTGACTACTTCCCATTCCAGCTGATAATTGTTGCGTATCTGCATTACCTTATCCCCTTCACGGAAAAGGATACTCCCTGCCTGATACTCCTTCTTGGATGGAAGGGGCGGATTTAAATATTGCTGCAGTATCTGATTTAGCTGCTCCACACCAAGACTTCCCTTTCGCATAGGTGTTAATACCTGAATGTCCATACTGTCCGCATTGACATATCCCGGAAGCTTCTCTTTGATGAGCTGTATCATATGCTTATAAATCACATTGACATCACTGCGCTCCAGGAAAAAGAAATCCCTACTCTTATTATCCAGCGAAATTGTTAAGCCTTTGTTAATACGATGGGCATTTACAATAATATCACTGGTAGCTGCCTGTCTGAAAATTCTATCTAACACTACCATCGGAAAGCATTCACTCTGCATAATGTCCCGCAAAATCTGTCCCGGACCCACACTGGGCAGCTGGTCCACGTCCCCCACCAGTATCAGCCTGGTGCCACTGCAGACAGCCTGCAAAAGAGCCTGAAACAGATGGATATCCACCATGGACATTTCGTCAATAATTACCACATCAGCCTCCAGAGGATTCTCCATATTACGTTCAAAACGAGCACCCCTGCTGTCCTCCTCCAAGGCCCCGTTTAACTCCAGCATACGGTGAATGGTTCGCGCCTCATAGCCCGTAGCCTCTGTCATACGCTTGGCTGCACGGCCGGTAGGAGCTCCCAGCAAAATATCCAGACCCTGTTTTTCAAAATATTTGATCATCATATTGATGGTAGTAGTCTTACCGGTGCCCGGTCCCCCTGATAAAATGAACAGGCCGTTTTTCACACTCTCCACTACAGCTCTGGTTTGCAGCTCATCCAATACAATTCCCAGCTGATCCGCCAAAAGGTCAATATCCCGTAAAATCCTTGCTTCCTTAGCCGGTGTAATATACTCTACCGCGGCATTCAATTCATGCAGCATACGCGCACAATTCAGCTCCATATAATAATATTTGGAAGCATATACCATACGTTCTTCATCTACTTGCTTGATAACCAGCTTTTTGTCCATCATCATATTAAACAGAACCGGCTCTATAGCCTCTCTGGAAACACCAAGCAGCTGTTCCCCTCTATTCAGTAAAAGCTCCATTGGCAGATACACATGCCCCTCTTGCAAAGCCTGCAGTAATACATATAATATACCGCTGCTGATGCGATAATCAGAATCCGTATGTATACCTATCCTGGCGGCAATTTCATCCGCCAGCTTAAAACCAATACCATGGATATCCTCTGCCAGACGATATGGATTGGTCTGCAGCACCTGATAAAGCTTATCCTGATAGGTCTGATAAATCTTCACAGACAGCGTATTACTAATACCAAACTGCTGCAAATACACCAGTGCAGAACGCAGCTCCTTTTTCTCCTCCATCTGCGCGCTGATTTCCCGGGCGATACGCTCACTGATGCCTTTAATCTCCACCAAACGTTCCGGCTCCTCTTCCATAATACGAAAGGCATCTGCCCCAAAACGCTTAATAATCCTATCCGCCAGTGCTGCTCCAATGCCCTTAATAGCCCCGCTGGCCAGATATCTGCGCATACTTTCTGCATCCTCCGGAGGTATGACCTTATACGTATTGATTTTAAACTGGGCGCCGTACACCGGATGAGTGATTCCCTCTCCTTCGGCCTCAATAGTCTCTCCCACAGTCAGACCCTTCAAGGTACCTACACAAGTTATTTCGTCACCTTCACTGACCATATGGAATACGGTATATCCATTTTCACTTTGATAAACAATGTGCTCCACATATCCCTTAATGATATCCATATTTCACTGTTAACAAAAGGCTGTCGCATGTGCCCGACAGCCTGCTGTTTATTCCTTTTCTCTATAGCCTGCCAAAAATTCTACATACTTACCTGTACCAAGTGCAACTGCTGTCATAGGATCTTCAGCTGTAATGGTGTTAATGCCTGTCTTTGAATGTATCAGATCCTCCAAACCACGGAGCAGACTTCCCCCACCTGTAAGGACAATACCCCTGTCCGCAATATCTGCAGCAAGCTCAGGCGGAGTCTTCTCCAGTACACTGTGGATGGTCTCAACAATCTGATTTACAGGCTCACGCAAAGCCTCCTCTGTCTCCCTGGAGGATACGGTAATGGTCTTTGGCAAACCGGTAACAAGGTCACGACCTCTTACATCCATAAAGGTCTCTTCACCAACATCATAAACCGTACCAATCTTAATCTTTAAGTCCTCGGCACTTCGCTCACCTACTAAGAGATTGTGCTTTTTACGCATCCAGCGAACAATAGCCTCATCAAAATCATCACCGGCCACCTTAATAGACGCGCTGACTACCGTGCCGCCAAGAGAAATCACTGCAATATCTGATGTACCGCCGCCTATATCTACAATCATATTACCGCATGGACGGGAAATATCAATACCGGCACCGATAGCTGCTGCAATCGGCTCCTCAATAATAGAAACTTCCCTTGCGCCTGCTTCATAGGTAGCATCCTCTACTGCCTTCTTTTCCACCTCTGTAACACCGCTTGGCACACAAACAGCAATACGAGGCTTACGGAAGGTACGCTTACCAAGTGCCTTCTGGATAAAATACTTCATCATCCGCTCTGTCACCTTGTAATCAGAGATAACACCCTGACGCAAAGGTCTGACTGCTACAATATTACCGGGTGTACGACCCAACATCAATCTGGCGTTCTCACCAATTGCTTTAATCTTGTTGGTGTCACGATCAAAAGCCACTACGCTGGGCTCCTTTAACACAACACCCTTTCCACGAATATATACCAAAATGCTGGCTGTGCCCAAATCAATACCGATATCTGTATACTGTGCCATAATAATTATTCCTTTCCTACGCCTCAAAATACCCTAAATTTATCATAATGCAGAATGCAAATAAGTGCAAGAGCGAAAAAGGTCGATTTAAGAAAAAATTCACATTTTTTCTAGCATCTTCTTAATATAATGCCCTGTATAGGATGCCGGCACCCTACTTATCTCCTCCGGAGTACCTGTAGCCACAATAGTACCACCGCCGTCACCGCCCTCCGGACCAATATCGATAATATAGTCAGCAGTCTTAATCAAGTCAAGATTGTGCTCGATAACTACCACTGTGTTGCCGCCGTCAGCCAGTCTCTGCAAAATCTCTGTCAGCTTATGCACATCCGCAAAATGTAAGCCTGTAGTCGGCTCATCCAGAATATAAATCGTCTGACCGGTCCCCCGTCTGGCCAGCTCCGTGGCCAGCTTTACTCGCTGCGCCTCACCGCCGGACAGCTCCGTAGACGGCTGCCCCAACTTAATATAAGACAGACCTACATCATACAACGTCTGAATCTTACGATGAATGGAAGGCACCGGTGCAAAGAACTGTACTGCCTCTTCCACCGTCATATCCAGCACATCATAAATGCTCTTACCCTTGTACTTCACCTCCAGGGTCTCTCTATTGTAACGCTTGCCGCCACATACCTCACATGGCACATACACATCCGGCAGGAAATGCATCTCAATCTTTAAGATACCGTCACCGCTGCAGGCCTCACAACGACCGCCTTTTACATTAAAGCTGAAACGACCTTTCTTGTAGCCCTTGGCTTTAGCATCTGCCGTGGCCGCAAATAAATCTCTGATCTGATCAAAAACACCTGTATAGGTGGCCGGATTGGAACGAGGCGTACGACCAATAGGAGACTGGTCAATATTTATCACCTTATCCAGCTGTTCTATGCCCTTAATCGTCTTGTGCCTGCCCGGAATGGTACGGGCACGGTTTAGTTTCTTCGCTAATGTTTTATAAACAATTTCATTTATCAAAGAAGACTTGCCAGAACCTGACACACCTGTCACACAAGTAATCACTCCTAACGGAATATCCACGTTAATGTTCTTCAGATTATTCTCCTTTGCACCAATAACCTGCAGCCAGCCCGTTGGCTTACGCCTGGTGGCCGGAACCGGAATAGATATTTTACCGCTGAGATACTGACCGGTAATGGACTCCGGCACCTGACAAATCTCTGCCGCAGTCCCCTGAGCAATTACTTCTCCACCATGACAACCTGCACCAGGGCCGATATCCACCACATGGTCCGCAGCCCACATGGTATCCTCATCATGCTCCACCACAATCAAGGTATTACCCAAATCACGCAAATGACGCAACGTAGCCAGAAGCTTATCATTGTCTCTCTGATGCAGACCAATACTCGGCTCATCCAGAATATAACAAACACCAACCAAACCGGAACCAATCTGGGTAGCCAGCCTGATACGCTGTGCTTCCCCACCGGAAAGGGTACCCGTAGCTCTGGATAAAGATAAATACTCCAGACCAACGGAACGAAGGAACCCTATACGCGCGTGAATTTCCTTCATAATCTGCTCCCCAATCATCTGGTGCTGCTTACTCAGGTGCAAATCATGTACATACTCATACAAATCCTTCACCGTCATGGAGGTCACTTCATGAATGTTCTTACCACCGATGGTAACTGCCAGTGCCTCCTTCTTCAGACGCTGCCCCTTACACAGACTGCACGGTGTAATACGCATAAAAGTCTCATACTCTGCCTTCATAATCTCAGAAGCAGTCTCTCGATATCTACGGTCTACATTACGGATAATCCCTTCAAAAGCAACCGGATACACACCCTTGCCGCGCTGCCCTTCATAATAAACCTCAACCTTGTGACCGTCAGTACCTTGAATAATGACACGCTGTGCCTCTTCACTCAGCTCTTCAAAAGGCGTATCCAAACTAAACTTATACTCTTTGGCCAAAGCCAAAAGGGTAGCATACGTAAAGCTGCCGGGCTCACAGGAGGACTGCCAGCCCATTACCTGAATTGCCCCCTGATGCAAAGACAAGCTCCTGTCCGGAATCATCAAATCTATATCAAACTCCATCTTGTAGCCCAGACCAAAGCAATCCGGACATGCCCCAAAAGGATTATTGAAAGAAAAGCTTCTTGGCTCCAGCTCACCCACACTGACACCACAGTCGGGACAGGCAAAGCTCTGGGAGCATACCAACATCTCGCCCCCGATTACATCGACAAACAACAAGCCTTCAGACAGACTAAGCACATTTTCAATGGAGTCCGTTAAACGTGACTCAATGCCCGGCTTTACCACTAGACGGTCTACCACCACCTCAATATTGTGCTTAATATTTTTGTCCAGCTGTATCTCCTCCGTCAGCTCGTACATATTGCCATCAATCAGCACACGCACATAACCGTTTTTCTTTGCGCGCTCCAACACCTTTTCATGACGTCCCTTACGTCCACGCACCACAGGTGCCAGAAGCTGTATACGAGTGCCCTCCTCTATTTCCATGACCCGGTCCACCATCTGGTCTACGGACATCTTGGAAATCTCTCTACCACATTCCGGACAATGCGGAATACCAATTCTGGCATAAAGCAGACGGAAATAATCATAAATCTCCGTTACCGTACCTACCGTAGAACGTGGATTGCGATTGGTAGACTTCTGGTCAATAGAAATCGCCGGCGACAACCCCTCTATCTTCTCCACATCCGGCTTCTCCATCTGCCCCAGAAACATACGTGCATAAGAGGACAAAGACTCCATATAACGACGTTGCCCCTCTGCATAGATGGTATCAAAAGCCAACGATGACTTGCCGGAGCCTGACAGCCCCGTCAATACCACCAGCTCATTTCTGGGTATATCCACGCTTAAATTCTTTAAATTATTTTCATTGGCACCCCGGATTTTGATATACTCCCTGGGGCGCATTTTCACCATTTCTTCCATAAAATTCATTCTCCTGTATCTCTGCGCTCGTCTTCTACGAGCCCATCCGCTTATTCACCTGCAGCTTATGCCTCAATCATTCTCCAGTTCCTGCAGGGCCTTTTTCAACTCTATCATCTTGTCACGCAGCTCCGCCGCCACCTCGAAATTTAAATCCGCAGCTGCCTTCTGCATCTTCTTTTGTACCTCTGCAATCAGTTTGGACAGCTCTTCCCTGCTCATACTTTCCGGATCCTTCTCCATACGAACCTCTTCCTTCGCAATATCCTTGCTGATGCGAATCAGCTCACGAACCTCCTTGCGAATGGTCTGTGGAGTAATACCATGGGCCTCATTATAGGCCTGTTGTATCTCACGACGTCGATTGGTCTCGCGAATGGCCGCCTCCATAGAGTCCGTCATGGTGTCTGCATACATAATAACATGTCCGTCCGCATTACGTGCCGCACGACCAATGGTCTGAATCAGAGAGGTCTCGCTACGTAAAAACCCCTCCTTATCCGCATCCAAAATGGCTACCAGAGTAATCTCCGGAATATCCAGACCCTCTCGGAGCAGGTTAATACCTACCAGTACATCAAACACATCCAGACGCATATCACGAATAATCTCGCTGCGCTCCAGGGTATCAATATCAGAATGTAAATACCTGACACGTACACCAACCTCCCGCAAATAATCCGTCAAATCCTCTGCCATATGCTTGGTCAAGGTTGTAATCATAACTTTATTATGAGCAGCTGTCTCTTTTTTAATCTCTGCCAGCAAATCATCAATCTGCCCCTCCACCGGACGCACCTCTACTGCCGGATCCAAAAGTCCTGTAGGACGGATCACCTGCTCTGCACGCAGAAGCTCATGCTCCTTCTCGTACACATTCGGTGTGGCAGACACAAACAGCATCTGGTCTATTTTACTCTCAAACTCCTCAAAATTCAATGGACGATTGTCCAAAGCGGAAGGCAGACGGAAGCCATAATCCACCAGTGTGGTCTTACGAGAACGGTCCCCGGCATACATACCCCTGACCTGAGGAATGGTGATGTGAGACTCGTCCACAATAATCAGGAAATCATCCCCGAAATAATCCATTAACGTGTGCGGCGTAGCACCCGGCTCCATAAAATTCAGATGCCTGGAGTAATTCTCGATACCGGAACAGAAGCCTGTCTCACGCAGCATCTCCACGTCATAATTGGTACGCTCCGCAATACGCTGGGCTTCAATCAGCTTGTCCCCCGCCTTAAAAAACTTCACACGCTCCTCCATCTCCAGCTCAATATTGGCGCATGCCTTTAAAATCTTTTCCGGCGCCACCACATAATGAGAAGCCGGAAAAATAGATATATGATTCAGCAGAGTCAGTACCTTGCCCGTCATCGGGTCAATCTCTGCAATACGATCTATTTCATCTCCGAAAAACTCTACACGTATCAAATACTCCTGGGTATACGCCAGACAAATCTCTATTACATCCCCACGCACCCGGAAGGTACCACGGGTCAAATCCAAATCATTACGTGTATACTGAATATCCACCAACTCACGCAGCACCTGGTCGCGCTCCTTCACCATCCCCGGCCTCAGAGACACAATTAACTCCTGATAATCCTCCGGACTACCCAGACCATAAATACAGGAAACTGAAGCAATTACAATAACGTCCCTGCGCTCCGTCAACGCCGCCGTAGCAGACAGACGTAGCTTGTCTATCTCATCATTAATAGCAGAATCCTTGGCAATATACGTATCACTGGAAGGAATATATGCCTCCGGCTGGTAATAATCGTAGTAGGATACAAAGTACTCCACTGCATTCTCCGGAAAGAACTCTTTGAATTCTCCGTATAACTGTGCTGCCAGAGTCTTATTGTGGGCTATAACCAGCGTCGGCTTATTCAACTGTTGTATAATATTAGCCATGGTAAAAGTCTTACCAGAGCCCGTAACTCCTAATAAAGTCTGAAATTGATTGCCCTCTTTAAAGCCCTGCACAAGAGCTTCAATAGCCTGCGGCTGGTCACCGGTAGGCTGGTATGGGGCATGTAATTTGAACTCCATAAGTACATTTACCTCCTTACACCTGTTCTTTCTTAGTATACCACAAACAAAATAAAAAGTACAGAGCAAACTCGAATGTTTGTTCTGTACTTTCTTTCCAATTTAGATGTTAGTAAATCCCCTATATTAATTATTACATCATACTCTCAATCACGCTCATCAGGTAATCAGAGTATTCCTTACAGGTTGCACCGTCGCTGCGTCCTGTAATGACGAACTTGTTTTCCTCATTGCAGAACTGCATTGCCTTTGCCAGGCGGTCAGCCTTTTCTACAAAGCCGATGTGGCGGAGCATCATTTCTACTGCTTTGAACATACTGGTTGGGTTTGCGTACTGTCCACGACCAGTTTCAATCATTCTGACAGCAGAACCGTGAATAGCCTCAAACATGGCATATTTATCACCGATATTGGCACTGCCTGCAGTACCTACACCACCCTGAATCTGGGCTGCTTCGTCGGTAATAATGTCACCATACAGATTTGGTAATACCATAACCTGGAAGTTGCTGCGATTTCTCTCATTAATCAGGTTTGCGGTCATAATATCGATGTACCACTCGTCAACCTCGATGCCCGGATATTCCTTTGCTACCTCGTGACAAATTGCAGAGAATTTACCGTCGGTCTTCTTCATAATATTAGCCTTGGTTACGATAGTAACCTTGGTCTTGCCGTTATTCTTAGCATACTCAAAAGCTGCTCTTGCAATTCTTTCGGTACCTGCATTGGTGGTTACCTTAAAGTCAAATGCAAGGGTGTCCGGAATTTCTACGCCACGACTGCCCAGCACGTATTCACCTTCGGTATTTTCACGGAAAAATGCCCAGTCAATGCCAAGCTCCGGTACGGAAACCGGACGAACATTTGCGTATAAATCCAATTCACGACGCATTGCTACATTGGCGCTCTCTAAAGTACCGCCGTTTAAGGTAGTGGTAGGTCCCTTTAATACAACGTTACATGCCTTAATCTCTGCCAGCACGTCGTCCGGGATAGCCTTATTATGCTCGATACGATTTTCAATGGTAAGTCCTTCGATAGTACGAACCTCTACCTTACCGGCTGCAATTTCATCCTTTAAGATGAATGCCATCAGTCTTTCGGACTCCGCAGAAATAATAGGGCCAATACCGTCACCACCACAAACACCAATGATAATTTTGTCTAATTTAGAGAAGTCTGTTACTTCTTTTTCCTGCTCCATTTTGCGCTGTCTGGCAATCTGCTCTGTAAGCAAGGTACGAAACTGCTCAACGGCAGCATTTATGTAATTATCCATGCTTTAATCTTCCTCCTGATATGTATAATTGATTTTCAAAAATATATGTATACAATTATACCTCAATTCACATTTTTGTCAACCTCTCTATTCCAAATTCAACTAAAATACTTGAAACCGCACTCTTTTAAATTTATACACTGAGGTGACCCAAAAAAGTTAGACTTTTTAAGCGTAGCAGTTTTAATGGCTGCTACGCTATTTTTATGCAGCCAAGGCAGAGATCCTGTATTCAACAGGACTCATCCAGCCAAGTTTCTTTTTAATACGTTTTTCATTGTAATACGCAATGTATTTTTCAATCGCTTCCTTCAGTTCTTCAAAGCTGTAGTATGTAATTCCATAGTACATTTCTTGTTTTAAAAGCCCAAAGAAATTTTCCATGACGGAATTATCATAGCAATTGCCCTTACGAGACATACTTTGAAAGATTTTATTTTCTTTCAATTCACGCGAGTAGGCTGACATTTGGTATGCCCACCCTCTGTCAGAATGAAAGGTCCTTCTATAAGGACAATCCAAAGTGATTTCGATAGCCTTCTTTTGTGCAGATAATATACTTGCCGCAGATGGAGTTTTACTAATTCCATAACTTAAGATTTCGCCGTTAAACATATCTAAAAATGGATCCAAGTATAGCTTCTTAATAATCATACGTCCTTTTTCATCAATCTCATAATACTTAAACTCTGTAGTATCAGTAGTAATCTTTTGATGTGGAACAGTAGTATGAAATCGTCGGTGTATTCTGTTAGGTGCAATCCTTCCAATGTTTCCTTTATATGAATTATAACGTCGACTCTTACGTGTATATGACGTTACTTGTATGCCAAGCTTTTGCATAATCCGTTGAACTTTCTTTTTATTTACATGAATTCCTTCTTTTCGAAGGACAGCCTGCATCCGGCGATATCCAAAATCCTTGTGTTCATTGTGTATAACAAGAATCTTTTCTTCTAATTCTTTATTAGGGTCAACTCTGTCAAAACGTTTTTGCCAATACATATATGTTGCTTTGGGAAAATCGACTACTGCGAGAATATCTTTTAGTTTAAATTCTCCTCGGAGGCTGTGGATAATTCTCGCTGTTTTTTTAGAAGAGCTTCCTCCTCTAAACGCAGCCTCCTCAGTTCTTTTAAATACGCATTCTCTATTCTGAGTTTTAATAATTCGTCTTGTAATTGTTTAACATGCTCTGCACTGGTATCAATCGGTGTCGCATCTACGGTCTGTGCTACAGATGTATGTTCTTTCTTGGAATCCATTGATTTCTTTCGACCTTTCTTCTTCGGTCTCAAAGCATCAGGTCCAGCAATTTTAAAATCGTTTACCCATTTGGAAACCAAAGCGCTGTTGTTAATGTTAAAAGTCTTTGGCCTATTTTTGCATATATTTAACACATTGTACCAACTTGTATTTGGAGGCACTTATGGATTTCGAACTTGCTTCTGTGAAACCGGAATTTGAAATCGACGGTTTTCACTCTTTATATTACTTTGAATTTGACAAAACCTTTTATCACACACCGGAAAAGCATGATTTTTGGGAAATGGTTTATGTAGACGACGGCTGTATTAATGCCGTAGTAGATGGTATTGGCTGTGAGCTGTCCAAGGGGCATGTAATTTTTCACACCCCTATGGAGCTGCACTCCCACATTGCCAACCACGAAGATACCAGTAATCTGGTGGTTATTTCCTTTACCTGCAACAGTCCGTTAATGGCATATTTTACGCGTAAGATTTTTCACCTGGAAAAGGCTTCCCACCACATTGCCGAAAGCTCTTTAGTAAACTCCATCGAAAGCTTTATAGAAGCAAATCTGGCAGAGCCACCGTCCCTGCCCCTTTTGTGTGCCCAATTTTCCTTAAGCCGCACCTATTTATGCCGCATCTTCAAGGCCGGCACGGGCACCAGTCCTATCGACTACTGGATTGATTTAAAAATAAAAAAAGCCAAGAAGCTCATTCGTCAGGGCAACCATAACATTACCCAGATTTCCGAACTTCTCGGCTATACAAGTATTCATCATTTTACCCGCATGTTTAAACGGGTAACCGGTCTGTCACCGACAGCATACAAAACATCGGTAAAGGCCTGAAAGGTCTGCCTGTCAGGACCTATCTGTCCCACTTATCAGCCAGACTTTGAATCTGACTTTCAAACTTTGCTAACTCCTTATTGGCAAGACCTTCGTTTTTGAGCACCACTTCCATAAGCCTCTTGGCAGCTGCCACCACACGGTTAAATACAGCATTTTTCCTGGACTGCGCGGATTTTTCACTCTTCTTTATCGGCGTACGAATGCCGGCAGAAAGTATTTCTCCTGTGGCTAAATCTACGCTGCCGCCGGAATATGGTGCAAATGCCGGAATATGAAAGGTCTCTGCCACAGTCATGGCAAATTCATCCGTAACCGTGTCCTCACCATGTACTACAAATACCTGGGCAGGCTTTGTGGTAAAACCATCCAGCCAGTTCAAAAGTCCATTCATATCTGCGTGTCCGCTGATACCCTTTAAGGTCACAATTTTCGCATTTACCTCTACTACTTCCCCGAAAAGCTTTACCGTCTCTGCTCCTTCAATAAGCTTGCGGCCAAGGGTCCCCACTGCCTGATAACCTACAAAGCATATGGTACATTCTCTGCGCCACAAATTGTGCTTTAAATGGTGGCGAATACGGCCCGCCTCACACATACCGGAGGCAGAAATAATAACCTTGGGATTGTCATTAAAATTAATCAGCTTAGATTCATCGCTGGTAGTGGCAGTCTTTAAGCCCGGGAAAATCAGAGGATTTATCCCCTTTTGAATAAGTGCCAACGCCTCCTCGTCAAAGCAGGACCAGACATTTTTATTAAATACGCTGGTAGCTTCAATGGCTAATGGACTGTCAATATATACCTCAAAATTCGGGAATTCCGGAATCAGGTTGTGCTCCTTAATCTCACGAATAAAGTACAGCATTTCCTGGGTACGCCCCACTGCAAAGGAAGGAATAACCACATTACCTCCTTTTAAAAAGGTCTCCCGTAAAATAGCCGTAAACTCACCTACGTAATCCGGCCTTTCCTCCCCATGAATACGATTGCCATATGTAGATTCAATCACCACATAATCAGCCTCTTCTACCGGGGTTGGATTTTTCAGAATAGGCTGCTCCACGTTGCCCACGTCACCGGAAAAAACAATTTTCTTGGTCAGCTCTCCTTCTGTAATCCAGACCTCAATGGCTGCAGAGCCAAGCAAATGCCCCACATCCGTAAAACGCGCGTCAATGCCTTCACATAAGGTAATGCGCTGGTTATAATCAACCGGTGCAAACAAACGAATGGCGGCTTCTGCATGCTCCATGGTATAAAGCGGCTCATAAACGGGACCGCCGCTTCTTTTCGCCTTACGATTACGCCATTCTGCCTCGAATTCTTGAATATGTGCACTGTCTCGCAACATAATGTTACACAAGTCTGCCGTAGCAAAGGTGGACATAATATCACCGGTAAAGCCATCTTTTACCAACAAAGGAACCTTACCCGTATGGTCAATATGCGCGTGAGTCAGAAGCACATAATCGATATCTGCAGACTTTACCGGTATCTGCTGATTTTCAAATAAATCCGGCCCCTGCTCCATGCCACAATCCACTAAAATTCGCTTTCCACAGGCCTCAATCAAATGACAGCTGCCGGTCACCTCATGATCCGCTCCAACAAATGTCAACTTCATATAAGCACCTCCCGGTTAAAATCTATTCCAGTTATTATTCCAATTCTATTCTTACCTGATATTCCTTACTTTCTCCTGGCTGCAAAAACTTTAACATGCCGCTTTCTCTCATTGCTTTGCGGCCGTCCGGATAGCAGTTACCGCACTCCAGGCCCAGTGCATAATCGCGAACTCCCAGCATCTTCCACTCTACAAAGCCATCCAACTCTGCTGCATTAAAGTATATGGTCAGACGGGTATTCAGTTTCGGCTGATATATGGAAGCCCGACCTTTTTCGTCTGCAAATTTATGATAGTAACATTTTTCCTGATAGCCTGCTGTAGGCTTCTGAATATGCATCCAATTGTCAATGTCCGCTGCTGCACAGTCATCCCTGGCAATTACCTCTGCTGCCGGAATACTGATAACACTGTCCTCATCTAACAGCGGATAGCCCATGTTCATATGATACAAAATCTCCATAGGCTCCACCCTGTCACCGGTATTGATGATTTTGTCACATATTTCAAAAGCATTCTCCTTCTTGGATACCTTAATCTGCCTCTCCATTCTCAGCTTGTATCCGAAAATTGTTTCATCCATAACAAGCAGATGCATCACAAGCCATTCCTCATCCTCAGTCCAATAAGCCTGCTCACATGGCTGATTGGCAATGGAGCCATGCAACGGAAGCTCCTCACCCTCGTCCACACAAGGGGAACCTACCGCCTGCAGACCACAGGTAGTAAGAAAGCCTGCCGTAAAGGATTTCAGCCAATTGGTACCAACTCTGTCATAATAAGCCGGTGCCACATAGCCACACGGGGACATGTAGCTTAAATTTATCCCTCTGAATTTCAGTCTGGTAATATCACCACATCTGTCCGGTGAAACCGTAAGCTCCAGTCCTTTGCCGTTATTTATCTCAAAGAGACGCATTCCGTCCCCTTTCCCCCCAACCAAACGGTGTTCTTCCACACCATAATACTGTGTATCATGTCCTATGTATGGGTTCATTTCCTTTTCTGCTTTCCATAACCAGAAGTAACATATGTGTATTAAGCTTCGCTTTCATAATCCAGACATGCACGATTGCACACATATGGACGTACGTAATTATCTGCCACCTTTACATGCTCAGGATGTACTGCATATGCTTTGATATCCTCCAACTTTTCAAGTGTTGTAACCAGTGCAATGTCGTGAGTGCTGGAGGTCGCCGGCTTCTTCACAAACTCTACGGTAAGTAAACCGGGCACCTTGCCTACAAGAGCGTTCAGCTCCTTTTCCATTGCCGCCATTAATGCCGGCTTGTCAGCTTCCGCAATTTCCTCTTTAAAATTCCACATAACAATATGATATACCATGATGTCCTCCTTCCGAAAAAACCTTTATGGTTCTTATTTAATAAGAAAATTATAGTGCAAAAGGCGTTAGTTTGCAATGGTTTTAAGGAAATTTATGAATAAATTGGGAGTTTTATGCCAATATCTTTCTTATTTTAGATTGAAAGATTCCTGCGAGATGATATAATAAGAACGTTTGGTGCTGTCTGCCATCGATACATCAAACACTCATCTAATATACAAAAATACATATGGAGAAAAATAACATGCATACCAAAAAACCTTTTATTACAACCGCTTTAGGCATTGGCCTCCTGGCCTTTCTTTGCTGCCTTTTATGGGGCAGTGCCACTCCTGCCATTAAAATCGGCTATGAATGGTTTGGCATCGGTGCCGGAGACGTGGCATCCAGAATCCTTTTTGCCGGTGTGCGTTTTATTCTTGCAGGTATCCTTACTGCTATTTTCGGCAGTCTCATTGCAGGAAAGCCTTTATTCCCGCAAAAAAGCTCCTGGGGCATGATATGCAAGCTGGGACTGGTACAGACTGTATTCCAGTATATCTTTTTCTACATGGGTCTGGCTTATACCACAGGGGTCAAATCAGCCATTATCAATGGTTCTCAGACCTTTATTACCATTATGCTGGCCTGCTTAGTCTTCCGTTATGAGAAGCTGACCCTGCAGAAGCTTTTGGGATGCCTGATTGGCTTCGCCGGTGTCATTGTTATCAACTTTGACCCAAGCGGCCTGACCGGTGGCTTTACCTTCCGTGGTGAAGGCGCTATCCTGATTGCTGCTATTGCTTATGCCCTGTCCTCCGCTCTGGTGAAAAATTATTCCCAAAAGGAGAATCCGGTAGTGCTTAGTGGTTATCAGTTTATTTTCGGTGGTATTATTATGACCATCGTCGGAGCGCTGATGGGCGGGAAATTAACCGGATGGAATTTCCGCTCTATCCTGCTGTTACTTTACTTGGCTTTAATTTCCTCTGTAGCGTACTCCGTATGGGGCATTCTCTTGAAGCACAATCCGGTTGGCAAGGTTGCTATTTATTCCTTTACCAATCCGATTTTCAGCGTACTGCTGTCCTTCGTATTCCTGCACGAGACCTCTTCCTTTGGCATCGAGCTGGTGCTTGCACTGGGTCTGGTTTGCTGTGGTATATGGCTGGTAAATAGGGTGAAGGAGTAGAAATACTGTTTAAACAGGGCTGTTACCCTTGCAGATTTTTCATCTACTTTTGTAACAGCCCTGAACCATCATTACTTATTGTGAGTTATATATTTCCTTAATAATATCTTCTATTGGTGTGCTACTGATCTTTATGTCTTCAATTTTGGTACCACGTGACAAAACACCAATCATTTCATCAATGGAAATTTCCTCTAAGTCAATAACAAGTGATTTCTTACGTCCATTATCAGAAATCATATTTATTCGCTTATCAGAAACAGAAACTACTTCTGCTAATTCTACATCAATGAATCGTCTCCTGCCATGAATATCAGCCACTTCATTCATTGCCCCTTGAAAGACAATATTGCCATGGTCTATAACGATAAGGTCGTTGCAAACATTTATAATATCGGCCATATCATGTGACGTAACTAAAAGCGTAGTTCCTTTCTCTTTGTTCAGGTAGGTAAGAAATTCCCTTATTTTATCCTTTGCCACAAGATCCAGACCAATTGTGGGCTCGTCCAGAAATACAATTTGTGGATTGCGCAAAAAAGATGCTGCAATTTCACACCTCATTCGCTGACCCAGACTCAACTGACGAACCGGCCTATGCTCCATGGCTTTCAAATCAAGAAGCTCAGAAAAAACTTCCATATTCTCATTATATATTTCGTTCGGCACTTTATAAATCTCTTTAAATAATTCAAAGGAATCTCTTACCGGCAAATCCCACCACAACTGACTTCTATTCCCAAACACAACTCCTATTTGTTTCACATATTCTTTGCGTTGCTTCGTAGGGGAAAATCCATTCACAGTAATGCTCCCTGCAGTTGGCTTTAATATTCCTGTAAGCATTTTTATGGTTGTTGATTTCCCGGCACCATTAGGGCCAATAAATCCAACACTTGCACCTTGCTCTATATGTAGATCAATATTATTAACAGCATGCACAATTTCTTTTTGCGGGGCAATCAAACTTTTCAGACGCTGTTTTCTATTCTTTATTACAGTATAGTTTTTTGATAAATTTTTTGCTTCGATGATAGCCATACTCCTGCTCCTTTCAACTTCCAGCACTATTATAGTGCTCCAACGATACCCTCCAGACAACTAATGCAATGCATGTGAGCACTACTGCCACAGGTATGGTTAAAAAATTTAATATATTTGCAGCATTCTCACGTTCTAATATAAACAAAGCAGGATAATAATTAATAAATGCTAAAGGAAATACATATG
>JAZRRW010000109.1:0-18385 GCA_045651105.1 Lachnospiraceae bacterium | reverse complement strand
CTGATTCTTTTGCCAATAAAAACTTATTTCGCAAATCTTTAAATGGGTAACCACCATAAAGATATGATGGTTCTAATATCGGAAATTCAGTAAAACTTTTCTCGATACCCAATGCATACACCGGACAATTCATTCTATCCTGTATCAGCCTGTTGCCTCCGATGTGGTCTGCATTGGAATGTGTCGTTATGATACCCTTAACACTCCACCCCTGGGCATCCATTATCTTTAATATTTTCTTTCCCGCATCTTTATCATTTCCCGTATCAATAAGGAACACATCGCTATCATTGATTTTATATATACCAATATTAGTGGGATTTTTAATATAATAAGTTTTATCACCAACTTTTATTAATTCCATAAATGCTATTACCTCATAAAATCATCTTCAAGGATTTTTATTTTTTCACTATTTTTACACTATTTTTCACTTTGCTCGATTGCAGAAATGTTTTATCATTCTACACTTATGAAGATATTCTCAAGCGATTAATTATGTATACCTATTTCAATAAAAGAAATCAGTTCTTCTACATCATCAAAAGAGTCATAATCGCCATTTATACCTTCACGGTGATAAACAACACCATTTGCTTCGTTTCTCTCGAGACAATCTAATAATCTTTGTATTCCATATCTTTTCATAAACAAGCTAAATGCATAGGGTTTCATTTTGTTTAACAAGCCCTTTTTACAGTCTTTCTCACACAAGTAGCAGTGACTGATTCCTTGCCCAATTGAGCATTTTTTATTTTCACACCAATCATTATCCGGGCATTCATCAGAATTGCATCCATTACATTTTACATTCTCAGAACATAGACAACATGCGAGACCACATCTCGCAATTCCCAATTCTCTTTTCATATTACATTACCAAATTTCTTTATATCTTCTCTTTATATACAACAGCATCTTATTATTCCGTAATTTATTTAAGACGTTGTTTTAAAAACAACAAATATCCAATAACGAACCCTAACGAATTTAATATCAAGTCATCAATATCTGTTACTCTATCATAAAAAGGAAGCTGAAAGATTTCAATACATAAGGAAAACCCTATTCCTGCACAGATAATCTTCTTATGCGTATTCAATTTTTTGAAAACAATCGGCCAAATAACTCCCACCGGAATGAACATTGTTGTGTTCCCGATTACATTTATCAGAATATCTCTCTTTTCAGGATAATCAAACAAATTTACAAACGGAACGCAATTTATCCGAAATGGGAATGCATTTTCCCTTTCAAAAACAAGAGGCTGAATTTCCCCATTAATTTTAGAGAATGGGAAAAAAGTAAAACGAGCAACAACAATAATACAAATGTATACTAAAATCAGTTGCACTTCCCTTTTCCAATTCACACTCTTACTTTTAGCTGCACATATTATTCTTATAAAGCACCAAATAATACTTATGAACACTACCATGGATGCGTAAGATATTTGAATCATTTATCCTTACTCCTTATCTTCATCCGGGTTTTTATGTAAAATGTTGCCTACCACTCTTGCCAAATTCTTATTGCCCAGATGTTCTGCTATCTGCCCATAGGTTACTACTTGTCCACAAGGGATTGACAGCAGATAATCATATACTTTTTGCTTCATTTCAAATATTGTGTTTAAGCTTACTTATCCTATCCCCATCAATACAGACTCCGTCACCATCATTCAGTCGAATTACTTTTACCTGATATTGCTCTTCATAAGCTCTGCATTTCTCTTCAAACTTCTCAAATCTATCAACAAACTTATTATAATGTGGTAGCACTTCTATCTTCGTCAATTCAAGTGCATTCAAATTTTGCATGCCCATAAAATTCATTCTCCCTTTTCGGAAAAGTGCTCCTATAACAATTTGCTAAATTGAGAATTTGCTTACTAAAACGCTCCGTTACTTTTTGACTCTCATTAAGTAATGAGTTTCATCTTCATCTGCTATATAAGCACCATTGTTACAAATTGCCTTAAAAGACGGAATATTATTTTTTTGCACACGCAAATATATTTCTTCCTCTGGGACAATTTTTCTTGCTAAATCTAGCGTCAACGTTAATCCCTTTGTTCCGTACCCCTTACCTCTAAACTCCTTTTTAATACTATATCCAATATGACCAGCACCCGTTTTCAAAGAGTCAGTCAAATAGTGCCTAATTCTATATTCTCCAATGAGTGTATCATCATCCCACAAGTAGTAAAAAGTTTCTGGCACAAACCAATCTGGCATATTGATTGGATTTTCATGCATCATAAGCTCTGGTAATACCGAGTCTCTATATTCATCAAAGGATACTCCCTCATATTGATTCGTTAAACCATTTTCGTTTGTTGGCAAATTAGTAACATATTTCCATTGTTCTACTACATCTTCATAGTTCATTTTTCGTAGTTCTAACATGGTTTAAATTTTCCTTTCATATACTATCCATCAAAATTCAAATTTGTTAAATAAATACTTTTTTACAATCAGACACACAATTTCGAAAAGTGAGAATTCATTTCTGGCGAATACCTATTTACCAATTCCAAGGCCGGTCCAAAAACAAATGCTGCCGCGCTCCAACCTACTAACACCTTGTTAGCTGCAATTTCTTTTAGAATATTTGCAGAATTACTTTTATAGATTGCCTGCAATAAATAAAACGGATTACCACCAATAAATCAGTAGTTACCATATAAACGGAATCAACTTGTATGTTACTTTCTCCTGATATTCACAATACCCTATCAACTCTTTTTCAAGTAACATCTCCTCATTTTTAATTCTTTTGGCAATAATAAAAGGGTAAGCAAGAAAAATCACAAAAGAGTAAATGGACCCCAATACCAAAGGCATTGCCAAGAATAATAAAACTGTTACGCTATACATTGGGTGTCTCAGTATACGATACAATCCTGTATCAATTACTTTTTGATTTTCTTGAACTTCGATTGTTGTGGAGAGATATGTATTTTCTCTAAGCACTTCTGCATAAAGCAAATATGCTAACAAAAATACTATTGCAGCACCTACAGTAATGCCTGTCGGAAGCACATTCCACTTAAAATGATAGTTTAATCCGGCAACAATAAATCCAACAAGAAACATTAGACCGCTGAGTTTAATTACCATATTTTGCTCGCTTTGCTTCTCTTTTGCATTTAAACGTTTTCTTAGCAATTCAGGATTTTTAATCATCATCACAATTCCGGCAAAAAACATTGGTACAAAAAGAATACCCATAAATAGCCAACCATTCCAATAATATAACGTTCCGGCCGGTATAAACACCAATAAACCTACTATTACTGCTCCCAAAACAAATTTTGAAATTGCTTGAAAAAACAATTCTTTTAACATACTAATCCCTCGATAAATTAATAGTTTCTCTTTTTCCTAACTTTAAAATATCATACCACAAAAAAGCAACTTCCACAATTACATCATTTAAAAAAGAGCATTTATGTGCTTTATCAATTTTGCACATAAATACTCCTTTTGAATAATTATCTTTATTTTTTACCTTACAGGTATGTCATTGCTTCCTGTTCGTTCAGCTTGAACTCGTTCATGATTTCCTGCCGAATCTGCTCATCAGGTAAGCCAAATCTACGACAAGTTGCTACTGTACCTCTTATACCGATTGAGATACCTCGCGCTTCACCTCTGGCTTCCAGCCTATCCAAATAATCACACATATTTGTGCCACATCCATCTTCTTGATATGCTTCCACAAATCTGGCATCCTCATTCATGACCGACATAAACTCCAAAACTTCCTGCACATGCTTAATGGCTTCCTTGCTTGGCACATAATCATTCTTTTCTCGCATCTGCACAAAATAATCTGCCACAATTTTGAAGTCACTCTGAAACATGTTTACCTGCTTTCTAGTCATAAACGGAACCTCAAACAAATGCAACCTATAATCATTGACGTAAGGTCTAAGTTCTCTCGGAATATGTTCGAAGCAGTCTACTAAATGCAGCGGTTTCTTCCAACGCTTCTTGTAATCAAAGCTGAGTGCTATGGTAACTACAGGGCAAAACGGGCCATTCTCATTCCTTTTAATCTGATTACGATAGGCCGCCCCGTCGTAACCGATTATACTGTACTCGCTGCATTTGTATTTTAAAGTCTTTTGTAGAATATTGTAAAACTTTGGTCCTCCTCGACTTATATTATAGTACATCGTAACCGTCTTTTCAATAGAATTTTTCAATTATTAAGTCTCAATTATCCAAAACATACTTATAAACATCAGAAATATTGTCCCCTATACATACGCTCTTATAATTTGCAAATTCATCCTTTGTAGTTGTTCCTGTTAAAACAGCCGCAAATTTGACCTTTGCATTCACAGCAGTCTTAGCGTCAACCAAACTGTCCCCTACATAAAGAACCTCTTCCTTCGTTACCTCCAAGTGCTCAATAGCCCAAAGCAAGCCTTCCGGATTCGGTTTTTCTACCTTTACATCTTCGGCACCAACAATAATATCTATTAACTCATTTGCATTAAATTTGGTTAAAATTTGTTCTATTCTGTAATGAAATTTTGTTGTAACAATAGCCAGTTTATAGCCCTTTGCCTTTAATTTTTGCAAAGCCTCTTTTACACCTTCATACAATTGGGTATTATTTACCATAATGATATCTGCTTTTTCCTTAAACAGCTTGGCAAATTTCTCGGTTTCGTTTAAATCATCACGCGATGTTAACGCAAAATATGTATCCTTTAACGATAAGCCTATTGTCTTTTTGATATCTTCAATTTTCTTTTCACTTTGCCCCAATTGTTCCAACGCATAATTGATACTTAATGCAATACCTTTTGTGGAATCGCCTAACGTATAATCAAAATCAAAAATAATTGCCTTCAACATATAACACACCCCATTTATTTCTTCACATATCCCAGCACCTCAAGTGGTCTTTCGGCCTGTGCAAACGCTTCCATTCGCTTTGACGTCTGCAAGGTACCTTCTTTTAGATACCACACCGCCTGAATGGTCTGCATGCCTAGCTTAGCTGCCGTTTCCAACTCCTGACTGCCGCCATCTCCCACATATATGCAATTCTCAGCCTTCACAGATAAATGCTCCATACACCTAAGAAAAATTTCTTCCTGTGGCTTTTGTACGCCCTGCTCATAAGAGAGATATACTGCATCAAAATACGGAAATAATTTACTCTCCCTAATTACTTCTGCTTCCTCAGAATAGCAGTTACTTATCAAGCCTATTAAAAAGCCTTGTTTCTTTAATGTCTTTAGCATCAGCTCAATTTCCGGGTGAAGATGTCTAAAACATTCTCTTTTAGTAGCTTTCCTTTTCTCCACCATTTTATATAATAATTCCTCGGAATAACACCCATTTTCTTTAAGGATAAATTCCAAAACTTGCTCAAAGGTCTGCTTTCCTATGGTGCGTTCATACTCTGTCGCTCTCCAAAGTAACTGAAATCTTTCTTCAGAAATTCCTGCATCAGCAGCCATCTGCCGGCCAAAATACAACGGGCAGTCATAATGAGTAATTAAGGTCTCGTACATGTCAAATATTACTGCTTTTTGCATACATTGTACCTCGTCAAAAAACTGCAAAACTCACTCTCGTGAATTTTGCAGTCTGTTTATTTATTCCATTAAATTTGAGCAACGTCCTTCATAGAGAAGCTGATGCGGCCCATCTTGTCCTTGCCAAGGCAAACAACGGTAACTGTGTCGCCAAGTGTAAGAACATCTTCTACATGTGCAATTCTTTCCTTGCTGATCTTGGAGATATGAACCATGCCTTCCTTGCCAGGAGCAAATTCGATGAAAGCACCGAACTCTTTAATACTTACAACCTTGCCCTTGAAAATCTGGCCTTCTTCAAAATCAGTAACGATAGTCTTAATCATGTCAACAGCGCTTGCCATCATAGCAGCATCTGTACCGCATACGGATACCTGACCATCATCTGTGATGTCAATCTTTACACCGGTACGTGCAATAATCTCATTGATAGTCTTACCGCGCTGACCAACTACTTCACCAATCTTTTCAGGATCAATCTGGATAGAAATAATCTTTGGAGCATACTTGCCAACCTCTGGTCTAGGAGCACTGATAGCAGGAAGCATTACTTCGTCCAGGATATACATTCTGGCTTCGCGTGTTCTCTTGATAGCTTCCTCCACGATAGCTCTGGTCAGACCGTGAATCTTAATATCCATCTGGATTGCTGTAATACCATCCTTAGTACCTGCAACCTTGAAGTCCATATCACCGAAAAAGTCTTCCAGGCCCTGAATATCCGTTAATACCAGATAATCATCATCTGTATCGCCTGTTACCAAACCACAGGAAATACCTGCAACCGGCTTTTTAATCGGCACACCTGCTGCCATAAGAGACATGGTAGATGCACAAACAGATGCCTGAGAGGTAGAACCGTTGGATTCGAAGGTCTCGGATACGGTTCTGATAGCATATGGGAACTCGTCCTCACTTGGAAGAACCGGTACCAATGCCTTTTCTGCTAACGCACCATGACCGATTTCTCTTCGTCCCGGACCACGGCTGACCTTAGTCTCACCTACAGAGTAAGCCGGGAAGTTGTAGTGGTGCATATATCTCTTGGATACTTCGTTATCATCTAAACCGTCTACCTTCTGTGCTTCTGATAAAGGAGCAAGGGTAGTGATGGTACAAATCTGAGTTTGTCCACGTGTAAACATAGCAGAGCCATGTACTCTAGGAATCAAATCAACCTCTGCTGCAAGAGGACGAATCTGTGTGATGGCACGACCGTCAGGACGCTTGTGATCCTTTAAAATCATCTTACGTACGGTCTTTTTCTGATACTGATAAAGTGCTTCCGGAATAAGGCTAAGCCACTCTTCGTTGTCTGCAAAGGCCTCTACCAGCTTATCTTCGATAACACGTAAATTTTCTTCACGAACCTGCTTTACATCCGTAAATACAGCTTCTTCCATCTCTAAAGGAGTAACAACCTCCTTCATGGCATCAAACAATTCTGCCGGAATAGCGCAGCTTGTATACTCGTGCTTTGGCTTACCAACCTCTGCCACCATATCATTGATGAAAGAAATAATCGTCTGGTTTACATCATGAGCCATATATATAGCTTCAATCATCTGTGCTTCCGGTACTTCATTAGCGCCTGCTTCAATCATAATAACCTTTTCAGAGGTAGAAGCTACGGTTAAGTTTAAGTCACCATTTTTCCACTGCTCCTGACTTGGGTTGATAACAAACTCACCATCAACCAGGCCAACCTGTGTCATTGCACAAGGACCATCGAAAGGAATATCAGAAATGCAGGTGGCAATAGATGCACCAAGCATTGCTGTAAGCTCCGGACGACATTCCGGATCTACACTCATTACCATGTTGTTAAGGGTTACGTCATTACGGTAATCCTTTGGAAATAAAGGACGCATAGGTCTGTCGATAACACGGCTTGTTAAAACTGCGTTCTCGCTTGCCTTGCCCTCACGCTTATTAAAGCCACCAGGGATTTTGCCTACTGCGTACATTTTCTCTTCGTACTCCACGCTTAATGGGAAGAAATCAATACCATCACGTGGCTTTTCAGATGCGGTAGCGGTAGCTAATACAGTAGTATCACCATACTGAACTAATGCACAGCCATTTGCCTGAGCACCTACACGGCCCACATCAACTCTTAAAGTTCTGCCGGCCAATTCCATTGTAAAACTTTTAAACATAAAAAACCTCCATATCGCAATGCTGCGACTCTCCTGAAACTACACGGACTTATCCGCAAAAACTCCTATATCACCCTTCTTAGAGCAATATAAAAACTGAAAATAGGCGGAACGCTGAATATCGCCCCGCCTAAATTACATACATTATTTTCTGAGACCTAACTTCTCGATTAATGCACGATATCTTTCAATATCGGTTTTCTTTAAATAGTCTAAGAGACCACGTCTCTGACCAACCAATTTGTACATACCGCGTCTGGAATGATGATCCTTCTTGTTGTTCTTTAAGTGCTCAGTCAACTCCTGGATACGAGCTGTTAATACAGCTACCTGTACTTCCGGTGAACCGGTATCACCAGGTGTTCTTGCAAACTCATTCATAATTGCGGTTTTCTTTTCCTTAGAAATCATGATAAAATCCTCCTGAAATATATAATCGCCTGTAGCTAAGTGTTGGTCGGAGTGTCCACACACCGGGCCACGGCTAAACTCAACTTGTACAGTGTACCACATCCCGGGCACCTTGTAAAGAGTTTTTTGATTTTTAATCCAATAAATTTACAGCCTTTACAGGTGTTCTGTAATAAGCATTGGAAATAATAATACCGGTCTTCTCATCATTTGCATGAACAATCTGTCCGCCGCCAATGTAAATTGCCACATGACTGATCGTGCTTGCACTGTTGCCATAGAACAATAAGTCGCCCGGCTGCGCATCCTTATAATTGATCTCCGTACCATAAGTAGACTGTGATCTGGAATAATGAGGAAGCTTAATACCATAGTTTTTGAAAATACTTAATACAAAGCCGGAACAATCAGCGCCCTTGGTGAGGCTGGTTCCGCCCCATACATATGGATTGCCAACAAACTGAATGGCGTATTCACACAGCTCTACTCTTACTTCACTGACTTCCTTACCGTATCTCAGCTGTGCCAGTGTAACGGCAGTATTGAGACCATCCTTCACCTCTACAAACTCAGACTTTACATATACCTCATCTGTATTCAGTGCACATTTTACCCAGCCGTCCAGCTCCTCGATAACCTCTAACTCATAGCCTCTTGCCACGGTAGTAATAATCTCTGCATCCTCGCCGGCACCGGCACGAACGTTTAAACCGTCTGCCTGTACTACCGCTCTCTTGTAAGCGATTTCCATACCCAGTACCTTTGCCTCGATACCTGTCACAATAAACTCTGCACTGACATAGCCCTCTATCTCACCGGATGTGATATGATACCAGCCATCCTGCTCCTCTAAAATCTCACAGGCAGTATGATTACCCATCTTGCCTACGATAGCAGAAGCAGTACTTGGCTCCTTACGCACATTCAGATTGCCTTCTACCACTGCAATACCCAGATTTTCATAGCCCCAGGAAGCAGTAACACTCTGCTCGGCATACTCTAAATACTTGCTTACATCCATCACCTCATTGGTAATAGCTGCGATACCTACATTGCCAATTAAACTATTCATAGAAAGGTCTGCTGCACCTATGGTCAAACTTTGACCGCCTAACAAGAATGCCCCCAACGCTACTAATAATAACTTCTTAAATGCCATAATAACTCCATTAAATATTACACAAATCTTGTAATCTTTGTTACAAATTTATTACACCCAACGACGCTATTATAACAATTCCATAACAATCTGTCAAGCTAATTTTCGCCAATACTGCAGTCCCTTTTTTACATCCTGCTTCAGCTGGCTTTTCAATGCCTCTATATCGTCAAAGCTTTTTTCTGCACGGACAAACTCATGAAACTGAACAGAAATTGTCCGCCCATATAAATCCCCTTGGAAATCATATATATAAGTCTCTGCCAGTATCTCTCCTTTTTCACCGGCTACGGTAGGCTTTTTCCCCACATTGGTAATAGCAGCATACTTTCGCCCATCTATCAAAGCCTTGGTATAATACACCCCAAATGCCGGCAAAACCTTATTTTCCGGCCACTTTATATTGGCAGTAGGCATATCAAACACTTTACTGCCCATTCCGGCGCCATGCTCCACCACACCGGTCAGCTGGAAAAACGCTCGCAATAGAATATTAGCCTTTGCAACAAATCCTGCATTTACACATTGGCGAATGTATGTAGAGCTGACCGGGACATCTTTGGAATCGGAATCTATAAATTCACCTATTAAAAGCTTAGGGAAAATCATTACCTCAAAGCCGCACTCCGCGCTATACGCCTCCAGCATGAGCCTGTTTCCCAGTCCTCCCCGTCCGAAGCAGACATCCTCCCCTGCAATCAAAACGCTGCACATCAGACTTTTTTGTAATATTTCTGTAATAAATTCCTCTGCAGGAATTGCTGCCGTTTCCTGATTCATAGGAAATTCAATCAGCACATCCACTCCCATATCAGAAAAAATCCTACGCTTTTCCTCCAATGTATAAAGCTCCCTATATGGCTCTTCGCCCTGCTTAAACAGGCTCGCAGGAGGCTTATCAAAAGTAAAAACAACGTTTTTAAGCCCCTTCTCTTTTTGCTCCTTTAGTGCCTTTAACAATACTCTGTGCCCTACATGTACACCATCAAACTTACCCAATACTACTGCGGAAGGCTCCTCTAATTGAAACGCAGTTCCTTTAATAATCATCATTTTATAAAAACATTTTTACCGGCTTCAGCCTGCTTTCCTTTGCCACAAACTGATAAATCCCGTAAAACTTCTCCCCTCCGTACATACGTACTTCTTGTCCCTCCTGAAAATACGGAGGCTTTATAAGCATATTCGGATACATGGCATTGCCATTGTCTAAAAATCTGCAATTCTCAGGTTTGGCATACACTGCCGGCAAATGCATAAAAATACTGTCCGATGGAAGTATAATATCTGCAAGTTTTCCCGCATCCCTGTACTGTTCCAATTCCTCAAGTGTAATTGCTTCCTCCAGCTTAAACCTCCCTACCCTGGTTCTGACAAGACTTTTCATCGCCCCGAAACATCCCAGTTTTTCACCGATGTCATTGCAGAGAGTACGTATATAAGTTCCTTTAGAGCAAACTACACGTATTTTTACCACTGGCAGCTCCATGGATAAAATTTCTATTTCCCGAAAGCTTACGAGACGTGCCTTACGCTCCACCTCCTTGCCTTCTCTGGCAAGCTCATATAGTTTTTTGCCATTCACCTTTACGGCAGAATACATAGGAGGGAGCTGCATATATTCACCCACAAAACTTAAGATTACCTCCCTAATCTCTTCACAACTCACCTCTACAGGACTGGTTTTCAATATTTCACCACTTAAATCCTGCGTATCCGTAGCTACACCAAGCTTCAATTCCGCTATATATTCCTTTTCATGGTCGCTAAAAAGCTCAACAAGCTTGGTGCCATTGCCAATGCAAACAGGCAATACACCCGTTGCATCAGGGTCTAAAGTACCGGTATGCCCCATTTTTTTAATTTTGAGTATACCACGCATTTTAGCCACCACATCAAAGGAGGTATAGCCTGCTTCTTTGTAAATATTAATTATTCCATTCATATAAATTACCTATAAATGCTTTTTAATCTCCGCTATCAGCCTGTCAATCACACTCTGCAGTCTGCCCTCTATGTTGCAGCCTGCCGCCCTCACATGTCCACCGCCGCCAAATTTCTTTGTTACTATGGTAGCATCCAACTTATCGGTAGTACGAAGACTGACTTTGAAATTCTCCGGCTCCATTTCATAAATAAACACAGCACAATCCACACCACGTACTGTTTTCAGCCGGTTAATAATACCATTAAAATCGCTGACATTTGCCTGAAGCCTCTGCATATCCTCCCTGGTCATATATCCCAAAAGACACCTGCCCTCCAAATACATCTGACTCCGTAGTACTGCATCAGCCATAATTTTGGTCTGCTTGTAGCTCTTTTCATAAAAGCTTTCCTGAATAAGATTGGCAAAATCAATATGATACTGTATCAGCTTAGAAGCCGCCACAAAGGTGCTGGGCACGGTATTAGAAAACTGAAACACACCGGTATCATGAATCATACCAAGATAAAGTGCCTTGGCAATGTCGTCATCCAGACTTTCTTCAGGAATCAGGTTGTAAATCAGCTCTGCAGTGGAACCGATTCCCGGCTCTATATAATTCACATCTCCACATCCCGGATTGGTAATATGATGGTCAATATTAATCTTTTTAGCAGCACTTTCATACAAAGCACCGGCCTGTCCTACCCGGTCCGGCATAGAATCCAGACAGAAAAAAACATCATACTTTTCCTTTGCAGAGAAGGTTGAATCAATATGCTTGACCTTTGCAATATGATAATATACCTTGGCAGTCTCCTCCAAATATACGGTAATGTCTGCCTCAGGCATTACCTTTTGCAAATATAAATATAATGCCATGCAGGAGCCTACACAGTCACCGTCCGGCCTGATATGGCCGGTAATACCGATGACCTTGGCTCCCATGCATTCCTGTAACAGATCTATCATCCTACTCTTCCTCTTCATCACTTCTATCAGGAATCTGTGCCATAACCTCGTCAATCTTGGCAGACATTGCTACACCATATTCAATAGACTGATCCATAATAAAAGTGATTTCCGGAGTGTTTCTGAGGTTTAGATTTCTGGCAAGCCTGGTTCTCACAAAACCGGCTGCACTCTTTAAGCCTGCTAAGGTCTCCTTACAGGCCTCCTCATTTCCCAAAACACTGATATACGCTTTGCAGGTTTTTAAATCAGGTGCAACCTGCACTGCTACCACACTGGTCAATGGTGAGATACGCGGATCCTTGATATCACCACGAATAATTTCTGCCAGCTCACGCTGTACCTCCCCATTGATACGAGTGTTTTTCATGCTGTTCTTTCTCATAGACTGTCAATTCCTTTCTTTAACGAGGAACCTCTACCATAGTGTAAGCTTCTACAATATCCAGCTCCTTCATCTGATCAAAGCCTTCGAATACCAGACCGCATTCGAAGCCTGCCTTTACTTCCTTCACGTCATCCTTGAAACGCTTCAAGCTTGCCAATTCGCCTTCGTAAATCTGCTCACCTTCTCTGGAAATACGTACCTTACAGCCTCTCTGGAATACACCGTCCAATATATAAGAACCTGCAATATTACCAACTGCACTGGCCTTAAATATCTGACGAACCTCAGCATGACCGATAACTTTTTCTTCGTAAACAGGGTCTAACATACCCTTCATAGCTCTCTCGATATCCTCGATAGCCTGATAAATAACTCTGTAAAGCTTGATTTCTACACCTTCACGCTCAGCGGTAGTCTTTGCTGTAGCATCCGGTCTGGAATTAAAGCCAATAATAATTGCATTAGATGCACTTGCTAACACTACGTCTGACTCATTAATCAAACCTACGCCGCCATGGATACACTTTACTACTACTTCTTCGTTAGACAGCTTGGTTAAGGACTGCTTTACAGCCTCTACAGAGCCCTGTACATCGGCCTTGATAATAATATTTAATTCCTTCAGATTGCCGGCCTGAATCTGTCCGAACAAGTCATCCAGACTCATGCGTTTCTTAGTTTCCTCTAACATGCGTGCCTTATATTCTGCCATATAGGTTTCCGCATAGGACTTGGCAGTCTTGTCACTGTCATGACTTAAGAATACCTCTCCTGCTTCCGGTACATCAGAAAGACCTAAGATTTCAACAGGTGTGGAAGGACCTGCCTCTTTCAGACGGCGTCCCTTATCATCAATCATAGCACGTACCTTACCATAACAAGCTCCCGCGGAAATAAAGTCACCTACATGCAGGGTACCCTTCTGAACCAGTACGGTAGCTACCGGACCACGTCCCTTATCTAACTGCGCTTCAATGACAAGACCTCTTGCCTGACGCTTTGGATTTGCCTTTAATTCCAGTACTTCTGCAGTCAGAAGAATCATTTCTAATAGGTCCTCAATACCTTCACCCTTCTTTGCAGAAACAGGACACATTACGGTGCTGCCGCCCCAGTCCTCTGCTACCAGCTCGTATTCCGTAAGCATCTGCTTTACACGGTCAATATTGGCACCCGGCTTATCAATTTTGTTGATAGCAACGATAATTTCAATACCTGCTGCCTTAGCATGGTTAATTGCTTCCACAGTCTGCGGCATAACACCATCATCTGCAGCAACTACCAAAATAGCAATATCCGTAGCGTTAGCACCACGCATACGCATTGCGGTAAAGGCCTCATGACCAGGAGTATCCAGGAAAGTAATTCTCTCACCGCTTGCTGTCTTTACTGTGTAAGCACCGATATGCTGGGTAATACCGCCGGCTTCCTTGTCAGTCACATGAGTCTTACGGATAGCATCCAAAAGGGATGTCTTACCATGGTCAACGTGACCCATTACACAGATAACAGGAGGTCTCTTTACTAATACATCTTCTCCTTCATCCTCTTCCTTCAAAAGCTCTTCGATTACGTCAACCTTCACTTCTTTTTCGCAAAGGATTTCGTATTCCATAGCGATTTCTTCTGCTTCCTCATAGCTTACTTCATGATTTACGGTAACAATCTTACCTTGCATGAAAAGCTTCTTGATAATATTGGAAGGCTGCATTTTCATCTTTTCCGCCAAATCCTTAATCGTAATGGTCTCAGGCAGCTGAATTACTTTAATCTGCTCCTCAATAACCTCTACCTTTTTCTCAGGCTTGATGAACTTACCTGCTTTATTATTTCTGCCTTTTACATTTGTATTCTCTTCGTCGTAAATATAATCCTTTTTATTCTTACGATCCTTTTCCTGTCCACTGGTACGACGCTCGTCACGCTTGGTGTCCTTCGCAGGTGCTACATCACCAAAGCCACCGGAATTACGGCTGCCTGTTTGCTTCTTACTGCCCTGTCCCGGTCTGGTCTGTCTTGCCTCTTCCTTGTCCTTATCAAACACAGGTCTGCCTGCAAAACCACCCTGACGATTGTCATTATTACGGTTGTCATTTCTGCGGTCATTATTGAAACCACCCTGACGATTGTCACCACGGTTGTCATTTCTGCGCTCGCCGTAGCCGCTCTGACGGTTCTCACCGCGGTTGTCATTTCTGCGCTCACCGTAGCTACCCTGACGGTTCTCACCACGGTTGTCGTTTCTGCGCTCGCCAAATCCACCCTGACGGTTCTCGCCACGATTATCATTACGACGCTCGCCAAATCCGCCCTGACGTCCTTCGCCGCGGTTCTCATTACGACTGTCATTCCTGCGCTCGCCATATCCGCCCTGGCGGTTCTCACCACGATTGTCATTACGACGCTCGCCGCCCTGACGATTCTCGCTACGGCCATCATTTCTGCGCTCATTGCCCTGACGGTTCTCGCCACGGCCATCGTTTCTGCGCTCATTACCCTGGCGGTTCTCACCACGTGCCTCACTACGCTGCTCATTTCGATTATCGTTACGGTTTTCCGTGCGAATCTCTGTCTTACGTTCAGCCTCTGCTGCCGGACGATTTTCTACACGACTATCCACGCGCTGTTCCGTTTTTGCTGCAGGCTGTGCAACGTTTTCCTTATTTACCGCACTATTTACATTGCTGTTTACAGGCTGCTTGCTCTTACCTTCGCCCAAAACTGCTTTAAACTTGGCTGCCACCTGCTCTGCGCTGATTTCACTCTTTGGCGCTGTAGGCTGTTTCTGGCCGCGCTTATCCTGTTGCTTGTTCTGCTTATTTGGAGAAGCTCCCATGCCACTCTTGCTGTGCTGTGGATTACCTACAATTACAATACGTTTCTTTTTCTTTGGAGATTCTTCCCCTTTTGCTGCGTCCTCAGCCTTGGCAATTGATACTGCCTCCTTCGGCTCAACAGCCTTCACAACAGGTGCAGTCTCCTTTGCCTCTGTGGCCTTTTCTGCAACCGTTGTCTTTACTTCATCTGCCTTGGCTGCCGGTACCTTCGCTTCAACTGCCTTGGCTGCCGGTGCACCAAATTTCTGCTTTATCCTTACTACGGCATCCTCTTCCAGTGTACTCGCAGGTACCTTCCCCTCTACACCATTTGCCTGCAAATATGCAATAATATCTTTATTCTGTATGTTCAGCTCTTTTGCCAGATCATATACTCTCATCTTACCCATGCTCACTACCTCCGTTTACTCATTAAGACCCTCAAGGTGTTTTCTTATGGACTTTGCAAAGCCCTCATCTAAAACTGCTATGGAAGCACGCATCTCCTTGCCTAAAGCGTGGCCCAGAGATTCCTTGGTTCCATATTCAAAACATGGGACCTCATAAAAGTTACATTTATCCTTAAACAACTTTTTGGTATTGTCAGAAGCATCCGCTGCTACAATAATAAGCCTCGCGCTCCCGTCCTTTACTGCGCCTTCTGCTGCAAACTCTCCGCTCACCAGATTTCTGGAACGCATACAAAGTCCCAACAAAGACTCTACCTTATTCTGTTTCAATGCTTATAAACTCCTCTTCCAGCTTCGTATAAACCTCTTTCGGAATACTCATTTTGAAGGAACGCTCCAGCCCTTTGGATTTAATAGCCTTTTTCAGACATTCCTCGTTCTGGCATAAATATGCACCGCGTCCATTCTTTTTTCCGGTTACATCCAATACAAATGTGTCCTCCGGCGTATGCAAAATACGCATCATTTCTTTTTTACTCTTCATTTCGCCACAACCGATACACAGTCTCATTGGAATTTTTTTATTCTTCGTAATCATCATACTCCTCGTATTCGCTATCCTCGTCCAGATAATCCTCATAACGGAATCCGTACGCATCCTTTGCCTGTGTCTCACTCTTAATGTCAATCTTATAACCTGTCAGTCTGGCAGCAAGGCGGGCATTCTGGCCTTCCTTACCGATTGCAAGACTTAACTGATAATCCGGTACCACTACCTTTGCCGTCTTTTCATCCGGATCTGCAAAAACTGCAATAACCTTGGAAGGAGCAAGTGCATTCTGGATAAAGTTACCCGGATTTTCATCCCAAGGAACAATATCGATTTTCTCACCACGAAGCTCGTCAACGATTGCATTTACTCTGGCACCGTTCATACCTACACATGCACCCACTGCATCAACATTTGGATTATTGGAGCGAACCGCCATCTTGGTACGGCTGCCTGCCTCACGGGCAATACTCATAATCTCTACGGTACCGTCACTGATTTCGGTAACCTCAGACTCAAACAGTCTCTTAACCAATTCCGGATGTGTACGGCTGACCGTAATACGAGGTCCTTTGGTGGTATTCTTTACTTCTACAATGTAAACCTTAACTCTCTGTGTAGGCACAAGCACTTCGCCTTTTACCTGTTCACTCTCCATCAAAAGAGCGTCCGCTTTACCAAGGTTAATACTTACATTCTTATCAACTACACGCTGTACAATACCGGTAACGATTTCCTTCTCAAGCTCAGAATACTGGTTGTAAACCACACTTCTTTCTTCTTCGCGGATTTTCTGTAAGATAACGTTCTTGGCATGCTGTGTAGCAATACGACCAAATTCCTTGGACTTTATTTCTATATGAAGCATATCTCCAACCTGTGCCGTCTTTGATAACTCCAATGCATCCTCCAGAGCAATTTGAAGCACTTTATCCTCTACCTCTTCAGGAGTGGCAACCACTTCCCTGATAGCGTATACAAGGAAGTCACCTGTTTCACGGTTCACCTCCGCCTTTACATTATCCGCTTTGCCAAAATGATTTTTACAAGCTGCAAGTAAAGAGTTCTCGATGGTCTCAAACATAACCTCTTTACTGATTTCCTTTTCCTTTTCTAAAATGTCCAGTGCCTCTAATAATTCTTTGTTCATTTTTCCGTTTTCCTCCTAATGATTTAATCTATATCCTAAAAATCCAATGCCAATCTGATAACAGCAATCTCACTGCGTGCAAAGGTCCGCTCTCCTGTCTCTTCCTCGATAGTCAGGCTGTCACTGTCAAAGCACTTTAAAATTCCTGAAAATTCCTTTACCTTGTCAATTGGCTTAAAGGTCTTGATTTCAACCTCCTCACCAATGCTGTGCTGTAAATGACGGTCCTTTTTAAGTGTGCGGCCAAGTCCTGGACTGCTGACCTCCAGTGTATAGGATTCCTCAATAAAATCCTCTTCATCCAGAACATCGCTAAATGCACGATTTACTTCCACGCAGTCATTAATATTGACACCTTCCGGCTTATCAATGTATACACGCAAGTACCATTCATTACCTTCCTTCACATACTCAACGTCATAAATACTTACACCGACACGCTCAACAATCGGGCCAAGCAAACTCTCTGCCCTTGCTTCGTAGTTTTCTCTTTTTGACATGTGTTCTCCTTTCATAGGTTGGTTGTTAATGGTTTTATTACAACAGTTTAGCCATACAGCTCGATTTGACTGCTACGCAGTCTTTCTCGCTGCTAACGCAGCTAAAAATCTCGCTATGGCAGAACGCCACATACGAAAAAGTAAGATATTTTTTATGCCTGCAAGCAGCACAAAATATCTTACTTTTTCGTGCATGGCTAAACTGTTGTAATAAATAAGAGTTTGCCGAAGCAAACTCTTATAGTAACATCTTATTTAATTCTCCTATAGTTTAGCACTAATTTATGGAAAATGCAAGGTTTTTTTTGATAAATTATGATATAACGCAGACGTCAGCTCAAATGCTATCGCGTTTTCACTCAACGACGCTCCTCGAGCAT
>JAZRRW010000108.1:0-7953 GCA_045651105.1 Lachnospiraceae bacterium | reverse complement strand
GGCCGAAACACAGTGCTTTTGAATGCCTTCTAGCGAGCGTCGGTTCTTAGCGAAGCAAGGTGTAAGCCGAAGCTGAGCTTAGTACCGCTACGTGAGCTTAGAGCGAAAGCGTGCTGAAAAAGCACTGTGTTTCGGCCCGTGGCCTGACAGCAAGGCTGAACTGCTACCTCTTTTATTTAAATTTTATTTCTTTGCTTTAAATTTTCTGCTTTTTATACTCCACATTACTGCTGATACGGTAAACAGCACTGTAAAACCGATTGCCAGTCCCCAGCATATCCAGATAGGCCACGGTGTAACCACTTTTACCCTTGTTTCAGGACCCACCCCATTCATACCACTAGAATTTACTACTGCATATAAGTTTCTGTGTGCAGCTTCTTTCATCGCTGATACAATAACCGTATCATCCTCGTACTTTTTAATCATACTTAACTGCATCGGAAGCATGGCATCCATAATACTTCCTCCTGCCATGACAAAATCCACAGGATTTACATACACATGCAAGGCATTGTCTGTGATAATTTTACCTTCACAGCCCCACTCCTCTCTGAGAATACCCGTAATCAGACCATAATGACCGCCGGACCAGGTTGGTCCGAAACGGGTATATGCTACCATGACACCATTTGCATCAGCATCTTCTACCGGTGCCTGAAAGGCCTTCAGATATATTTCACGGGCAGCCTGCTCATTGACCCAGACCCCCAGACCAATACGCTCCGCTTCGCTATCATTCAGGGCAAAATGCTTCATCAGAACCTCTACACCCTTTTCCTTCATACCCGCAACTTCAGCCGCGCAGATTTCTCCGGACAAATAACCATCCTCGGAATAATACTCAAAATTTCGTCCTCCATAAGGAGTACGATGAATGTTGTTACCGGTGCCATAAAGAAAAGATACACCTACATGCAGACAATCATTACCGATACACTTACCTACTTCATACATTAAATCCCTGTTAAAGGTTGCTGCCATAACATCCTCCGAAGTGAAAGCTGTAGCATCCAAATCCGTTTTTAATAAGGACGTGGTAAGTCCCTGAGGGCCATTTTCATCACGGGTTCCCGGAGCCTGCACAGACTCTGCCGGCATATTCCAATGAAATCCATCTGCAATCATACCACACATCTCAGTAAAGGTCAGCTGGTCTAAAAGAGAATTCCATGCCGGGTCATCATAGGTGAGCCCTCTCATCTCAATTAATTTACGACCGTTATCTGCACCCAACACCGGCATATCTACCGTCTCATAATCAAGGGGATCATACTGTAAATTTTGCAAATCCTCTATTAACCGCTCTGTTAAAGAAAGCTTTACGATTTCTGTAGGTAAGGTGCCACTCCAGTCGCTTCGAGATAAATAAGTAATCTCACCAGGACTTCCCTTATACATATTTAAATCAGCACTGTCTAACTGATTGGTAACCACTGCTCCTGTATCAGAAATACTATAAGTGGTTGCATCAAACTCTGCCTCCAGCCAGGTGTATACCAACTCCGGCTTGCCTGCCCCATCCATACGTCCCTCTGTATTTTCAGGCGCATAGCCTTTAAATGCCAGAATAGAATTCACCGCATCATGGACATCTGTGGCTGCTGCAAAGTAATAATTACCTGCATCTAAAATATAGGTTCTTTCACCATTAGCATCATAGGAAGCTAAATCCGCGCGGTCCACATAAATGGTCAACGTCTCTGAAGCTCCCGGCTGCAAAATCCCAGTTTTGCCAAAGCCACATAAAACAACAGAGGATTTTTCCACCCCATGCTGCTTGTCATAGTCCGTGTAAGGTGACTGTACATAAATCTGCACCGTCTCCTTACCGGCAAAGCTATTCCCTGTATTGGTCACAGTTACCTGAACAGCAAACCTGTCATTGTCAGGCTCGTAATTCACAGACATATCACTATATGCAAAGTCCGTATAACTCAGACCATATCCAAAAGGATACGCAACGGTGCTGCCGTAGTTATACTCCCCGGCATTGCCGGTTCCCATTACATAATCCTCATAACGGGTCTCATAATAACGATACCCCACATAAATACCTTCCTGATAAATCATATAATAGCTGGCTTTCTCAGGTATCACTTCCTCTGTAGCCCCTTCATACCGGGTTGCTACAGCATTCTTCATGGCAGGGGAAGAATAATTATCGTATACATAGGTATCCACCAGACTGCCGGAAGGATTTACTGTGCCTGATAAAATTTTACACACTGCCTCGGTACCCTTAATCCCCACGTCACCAATCCACAGTACCGCATCCATATCAAAGCCTTCCTCCTGCATAAAATCCATTTGAAGTGGATTGGCTGAATTAATCAATATAACAATTTTGTCGACCTTGCCTTCTTTTTTCATATTGCTGATAGCTCCCAGCATATCACGCTCATTGGTATCCAGCTCCAGATAATTGGTGGTGGTAAAATCTAAATCTACCCCTTCGCCACCCACACGGGAAATCATGACAATGGCCGCATCCCCATAATTTTCGATAGAGTTTTTGACTTCATCCGTATAGCGTTCCCACGGCACCTCGGTAACTACTTGACTGGCATGGGCAATAACACCGCCTTCCTCTCTTCGGTAAACACTGCCCGGACCTTCTTCATAAAAATCCCACAAGGTTTCATTTACATCAAAGCCCTCATCCTCCAGTGCATCCTGAAAGCTCGTCGCTTCACTGGCATCAATATTACCGGAACCGGTTCCACCATAAATAGGATTAACAGAAGAATTAGAAAGCATACTGACTCTGGATCCCGGTGCCAGTGGCAATGCACTATCTTTGTTATACAAAAGTACTGCACCCTCCGCTTCTACCTGCTCTGCAATCTGTCTTCCATAAGCTTCATTGGCATCCCTGTCTGTAAAATCTGCTGTAAAATATTCTGCAGCTTCGGAGGTGTTTTTCAGCTCCCAGAAGGTTCCTCCGAAGAAAATAGCCACCGTGTTATCAAAAATTGTCGCTACAACCAATACAATTATACTGATAATCGCCAATGGAAAGCTTAAAAGCGTAAGCCCTTTCCATGGTCTGGTAGCCTTCCTCTTTGCTTTTTTTAATTTTTTCTTTTCTGCTAAATAAATGTCTTTCTCTCCCATACGCGCCTCCTACATGATAGTATGACACTTTTAAGAAAAATTATCAGTATTTACAAATATTTACTTTTGCACGAAAGGGTTTGCCAAATAGATACAAAAATGCTAGACTAATAGGTATAATTCAGCCAAACATCCTACTGCCGGTAGATTGACCATGGACCACTGAAAGAATGGAGCATTTTATGATAAAAATTGTAGCTATAGATATGGATGGAACTCTTTTGAACAATGAAGGTAAGGTGACGGCAAGAAATGCAGCCGCCATCCGCAAATATCAGGAAATGGGTGGCATCGTAGTCATCAACACCGGCCGCGCCTTTCCTATGGCTGCTGAAATTATTCGCGCTGCAGATATTTCCTGCGACTATATATGTCTGAACGGAGCCGCTGTCTATGATGCAGAAGGTACCTGCCTATCCTCTGATTCCATGCCCTATGGGGATATCCGCCTGCTGCGTCAGTTGGAGCAAAAATACCGTGTTTTCGTAGATTACCTGACAAGCGAAGGTGCCCAAACTTCCAGTACCAGAGCTTTTACGGAAGATCACTATATATACCAAGCCTTTACCATGGCTGAGGAAGCCGGCAAAACCACCACCAAAGAGGCAGCCCTTGCGCGCTTCAGCTCCATACTAAACAGCATACAGTGTGAATGTGATATGGAAAGCCTGATGAAACAGGGTGTATCCTTCTTTAAGGTAGTGATTGTTGCAATGGATCCCCATATTCTTTCCGAAATCAAGACACTTTTAAAAGATATGCCACAGTTTGCTGTCTCCTCTTCCTTTAAGACTAATATTGAAGTCACCGCCAACCACATAGACAAAGGCCGTACCCTGATAGACTACGCCGCTGCAAAGGGAATTTCCATGGAAGAAATTATGGTCATCGGCGACAGCGAAAACGACCTAGCCATGCTAAATAAACCTTTTGGCAAAACCGTTGCTATGGGCAATGCCGAGGATGATATTAAGGCCATTTGCAGTGAGATAACCCTGAGCAATGAAGAAGATGGTGTGGCATGGGCGATTGAGAAGTGGGGGAGGTAATCCTAGAAAATATAAAGGAAATATAAATATTATAAATCAATATTTGCCTACCATAGAAAATGGTGTAATCCTCACCATTAAGGATTACACCATAAGCTTTCTAAAACACTTCCTACTTCTGAGCCTTCTTCACAGCCTTATAAGCCTTATATTCCTGATAAGCCTCCGTCTTTTTAAACTTACGTTTTCCAAAAACCCACATTACCACACCCACTGCAAGAAGTACACCGAACACGATAGCCACAACTTTGCATATAGTAATAATTTTTAACTCTGTAATCTCAATGGTTGTATCCGGTCCCATGCCATTCATACCATTGGAGTTTGCAATAGAGTACAGGTTGTGGTGACAAGCTTCTCTCATTGCTGTCACTATTACCGGGTCATTCTCATACTCTGGAAGCTGGCTTGTTACATACCAAAGCATTGCGTCGTATGTAGTTACACCACCTGCCATAACACCATCCACACCATTTACATATGTGGTTAATACGTTGTCTGTGATATTGAGACCAACCTTGCCCCATTCTTCGCGCATAATACCTGTCATCAAGCCCTTGTTGGAACCGGACCAGGTTGCACCCCAACGTGTGTAAGCAGTCATAACGCCTGCATCTGCTTCTTCAATAGGAGCCTGGAACGCCTTTAAGTAGATTTCACGAGCAGCCTGCTCATTAATCCATACACCCAAACCGATACGGTCCTGCTCACTGTCATTTAATGCAAAGTGCTTCATTACTACAAATACACCGGCATCTGCCATAGCTGCCACCTGGTATTTACTCATTTCACCGGCCAGGAAGGCATCCTCTGAATAGTATTCAAAATTACGTCCACCGTAAGGTGTTCTGTGTGTATTGTTACCGGGTCCATACAGACATGCAATGCCTGCCTGCAAACAATTATTACCCATTACTTTACCGATTTCTGTCATAATGTCTGTATTAAAGGTAGCTGCCATCACGTCTTCGGAGGTAAATGCAGTTGCCTCTAAGGATACACCACCTGAGAATAAGCTTGCCGTCAGCCCCTGAGGACCATTCTCGTCACGGGTAGCCGGTGCCTGTACAGATTCAACAGGCATCGTCCAGTGGAAGGAGTCACCGATTAAGGAAACCATTTCTTCAAAGGTCATCTGGTCCAATAATTCCTGCCATGCAGGATCATCAAAATCCTTGCCAATCATATCTACCAGCTTCAGACCGTTGTCTGCACCCATGGTAGGCATAGCTGCTGCTTCGTAATCTGCCGCATTATACTGCACATCCTGAAGCGCAGCAATTAATTTCTCCGTTAACGTAAGCTTAAGGATTTCTGTCGGCCAGGTACCAATCCAGTCGTTACGGGACAAGTAAGTAATTTCTTCCAGTACCCCATCATAAAGATTGATATCCGCATCTGATAATTGATTGGTAATTTCTGTACCATTTAAGCTGGTTGCATATGTGGTAGCATCAAACTTCTCGTTATTCCACTTAAAAACTAAATCCTTATTACCCTTGCCATCCATACGGCCCTTTGTGTTAGCAGAGGTATAACCCTTTGCTGCCAATACATTATTTACCGCATCATGGGCATCTGTTGCGGCTGTCAGGAAGTAATCGCCTGCATCTAAAATATAGGTGCCTGCACCATAGGTATCATAAGAAGCCAGCTCTCTCTTATCCACATATATCGTAATTGTTTCGCTCTTACCGGGTGCAATAATACCGGTCTTGCCAAATCCGCAAAGAGATACAGCAGCCTTTTCCACACCATTTTCTACATCATAAGCAGTGTATGGACTCTGTGCATAAATCTGAACCGTTTCCTTACCGGAGTATTCCTTGCCGGTATTGGTAACCTTTAAAGTAACCTCAAACCGGTCGGTAGACTTGTTGTACTTTACATTCATATCACTGTATTCGAAATCTGTGTAGCTGAGACCATAACCGAATGGGAATGCCACAACATCCTCATATACATAGTCACCGGCATTGCCTGTGCCCATTACATAGTCTTCGTATCGTGTTTCATAATATTTGTAACCCACATAAATGCCTTCCTGATAAATCATATAGGTAGAAGCATTGGCAGGGATAATACCTTCCTCGTAGCCTTCATAAGTAGTAGGCACAAAGTTTGCCATTGCAGGAGAAGAATAGTTGTCGTAGCAATATGTATCTACCAGACTGCCGGACGGAACCACATTACCGGCCAAAATCTCCGCCACTGCATCAATGCCGGAAATACCAACATCACCAATCCAGAGACATGCATCCACACCATACTCATTATCCTTTAAAAAATCAACCTGTAATGGATTTGCAGAGTTAATTAACACAATAACCTTCTTGATAGTGCCGGCATCCTTCATTGCCTTTACATTCTTCATCATTTCCTTCTCATTATCATCTAATGCCAGATAATTTACGGCATCAAATTCAAGGTCTGCACCTTCACCGCCTACACGTGAGAAAGTAACGATTGCAGCATCACCATAGCCTTTTACGGAATCAATGACGTTATTGGTGTAAACGCCCCATGGACATTCACTGGTGGTAGCGGATGCCGTAGTTACCACACCACCCACTTTACGCAAGTACTCTGCTGCATCTACTGCATAGAAATTCCAAAGTGTTTCATTTACTTCAAAACCGGAATTTTCCAAAGCAGCCTTTAAGGTATTTGCCTTGGAAGCATCGATATTACCGGAGCCTGTACCGCCGTAAACCAGGTTTACAGAGGAATTAGAAAAACAGCTTACCTTGGAGCCTTCAGCCAAAGGAAGGGCATTGTTCTCGTTCATCAAAAGTGCCGCCCCCTCTGCCTCTACTAATTCGCATAGTGCCAGACCATACTCTACCATCTCCTCCGCAGAAGCAAAGGCAGACTCATAGTAAATTGCATTCGGATCCTCATTCACCAATTCATGGAAGTTACCGCCCACGAAAGCAGCCAATGTATTATCAAACATGGATAATGCAAAGGTTACAATAGCCATAATAACTGCAAGCGGCCCACTGATAAGTGTCAATATCTTCCAAGGCGTGACTGTTTTTCTCTTTGCCTTTTTGTAAGCTTTTTTCAAAGCTTTCTTTGATACTTTTGTTTCGCTCATTTTGTTTTCCTTTCTTGTTACTGCCTATTAAAATATTCAATTCCGTCACTGGGATTGAAATATGTACGAATATAACCATCCTGGGAAATCACGACAAATTCATTGCTTTCCTCTATATAATACACAAAATCCCCGTCTTCCTTCTCAGTCTTAACAAGCACATCCGGATGATACACCACTGCTCCTGCGGCCTCCTCATAAGCTTCCATGGACTCAAAGCCCATTTCCATACCATGCTTCTTGTAATGCTGCTCCAACAAGTCCTCATTTCGGAAGTAGTACTCGACGTAGTCTTCTGAACTCGTTTCCATTTGCTCAGAATTATCTGCCACCATATTATCCTGCTCTGATACCACCGTAGACTCCGTAGAAACATTCTCCACAGGCTCTCTGTCCATACGCAAACCTATCAAAATCAAAACCACTGCTGCAATAATATATATAACACGCTTATTCTTACTCATGCTCCCTCTACCTTTCGACTATTTACACACATATACTAAGCATAACAGAAAAAGCGAGAAGTGTCAAAACCTCTCGCAAATTTCTTTCATATTTATATTCCGCCTTTCTGCGAAAGGCACCGATGGGGTCATGAAACACTTTAAGTTCTTTCGCTCTTTTAAATTTATTTTCCTTCTGATATTATCTTCTTAATAAGACTGACACACTACAGAACACGTGGAG
>JAZRRW010000107.1:0-5859 GCA_045651105.1 Lachnospiraceae bacterium | reverse complement strand
ATATATGCGGTAGCAATACCTGTTACCAGATTGGTAGCCCCGGGGCCGGAGGTGGCCAGACACACACCAACCTTACCGGTAGCTCTGGCATAACCATCTGCCGCATGGCTGGCTCCCTGCTCGTGACTTGTTAAAATATGTTTAATTTCAGGATGCTTGTAAAGTTCGTCGTAGACATTTAAAATGGCACCTCCCGGATAACCGAAAATCGTGTCTACGCCATGCTCCTTTAAGCATTCTACAATAATTTGTGAACCATTTAACTGCATAAATTTATCCTCGTATATTTATTATTTTACTTCCAAAATAGCACCTTTATTACCACTTGTTACCAAAGAACGATATCTCTTTAAGTAACCGGTCACTTCTTTTTCAGGCTTTGGAACAAAGTTTTTACGTCTTTCTTCCAGTTCTTCCTCAGAAATCATGATATTTAAGGTGTTGGCAGGAATATCAATACTAATCATATCCCCTTCTTCGACCAATGCAATCGGACCACCAACTGCTGCTTCCGGAGAAACATGTCCGATGGAAGCCCCACGGGAAGCACCGGAGAAACGACCGTCTGTAATCAATGCAACGCTGCTGCCAAGTCCCATGCCGGCAATCGCTGAGGTAGGATTTAACATCTCACGCATACCAGGGCCGCCCTTAGGGCCTTCGTAGCGGATAACTACTACATCACCGGCTACAATCTTACCGCCCTTAATAGCCTCAATAGCATCCTCTTCACAGTCAAATACTCTGGCAGGACCTGTGTGTACCATCATTTCAGGCACTACTGCACTACGCTTTACTACGCCGCCGTCCGGAGCCAGATTACCCTTTAATACTGCTATACCGCCGGTAGCGGAATAAGGATTTTCTACCGGTCTGATAACCTCCGGATTTAAATTGTAAGCATGCTCGATATTTTCTGCGATAGTCTTGCCGGTACAAGTGATTAAGTCTGTATGTAACAGGTCGAGCTTGGTCAATTCCTTCATTACCGCATAAACACCACCTGCTTCATTTAAATCCTCCATGTAGGTAGGACCTGCAGGAGCCAGATGGCAAAGGTTTGGTGTCTTTGCAGAAAGCTCGTTTGCAATATCTAAATTCAGCTCTACGCCTGCTTCATGAGCAATAGCCGGTAAATGAAGCATAGAGTTGGTAGAGCAGCCAAGTGCCATATCAATGGTAAGGGCATTCATAAAGGCCTTTTCTGTCATAATGTCACGAGGCTTAATATCCTTTTCCACTAATTCCATAATCTGCATACCTGCATGCTTTGCAAGACGGATACGTTCGGAATATACAGCAGGAATAGTACCATTGCCTCTAAGTCCCATACCAAGAGCCTCTGTCAGACAGTTCATGGAGTTGGCTGTATACATACCGGAGCAGGAACCACAGGTAGGGCAAACCTTTTCCTCGAATTCACACAGGTCTTCGTATGTAATCTTGCCTGCTGCATGGGCACCTACTGCCTCAAACATGGAAGAAAGACTTCTCTTTTCACCTTTGACACGGCCTGCAAGCATAGGACCGCCTGATACAAAAATAGTAGGGATATTTAATCTGGCTGCTGCCATCAATAAGCCCGGCACATTCTTATCACAGTTTGGTACACAAACCAGACCGTCAAAACCATGAGCCATAGCCATACATTCTGTAGAATCCGCAATCAAATCTCTGGTAACCAAAGAATACTTCATACCAACATGACCCATTGCGATACCATCACAAACAGCAATAGCCGGAAATACTACCGGTGTTCCGCCTGCCATGGCAACACCCATCTTTACGGCATCTACTATCTTGTCCAGATTCATATGCCCCGGAACAATCTCGTTGTAAGAGCTGACAATACCGATAAGCGGTTTTCTAAGCTCCTCCTTGGTATAACCCAATGCATTTAATAAACTTCTGTGCGGTGCCTGCTGTGCACCTGTTTTTACGCTGTCACTTCTCATAATACGTTCTCCTCAATGTATAAATTATTGTATACTAAATTTCTGTACCGCCTGATTCATGTCACATACTAAGACTGTATGGTGGCCAGAACAATCATAACAAACCAGAATATACTGTAAGCAAGCATTCCTTTGCCGCTAAGCGCAGTGAGTACCCTGTCCGTCTGAGGAAGCTCCTCATCCTGAACCTTAAAGAAAAGCTTCTTGCCCTCTAAAATCCAAAGAATAATACCGATAATCACAATAATCAGTACTAACACTTCATAAGCAATTAATATCAAAAAGCCCATAGCACCTTCTCCGGTAATGCTCGCAAGCATTTCCTGCTCCGTGGTACTGTTTAAAATATTCATGTACATGTCCATATCCAGGCTTTTTAAAACTACTACCGATGCTACAGAACCAAAGAAATTCATCACTGCATGTAAAAACATACTATAACCGATGCGTCCGGTTCTGACATAAATAATACCGAAAAATACTCCGATAGTAAGTGCATACGGAAACTGACTAAGATTGCCATGGAACAAACCGAACATAATGCCGGAAACCGCCACTGCTACCCATTCACCATACTTCACCACTCTGTCAATAATAAACTTGCGAAAAAACAACTCTTCAAAAACAGGTGCACATATAACAGTTACCACAAACATAACCGGAACACTCATATTTAAAGCAAGCTCTTCTACCGGATTGATAATCGGTGACCCTTTTATAATACCAATCACTGTAGTGATAAAAGTACCAATTAAATTACTGATAATCAGCAACGCATAGCTCATGCAGACGGCCTTTAAAATTGCCTTCACACCCATCCTATGCTTCTCTATTGGAGTAATGGTAAATGGCAGCTTCTTGAAGCCAATAGCCAGAACAACCATGCCTACCACATACAAGGTACCGGAATTCAGCACTATTTCTAAATCTATGGAAACCGTTCCTTTTGCTGTCAACTGAAGAATGACGGACAAAATCAACTGTACAATCGTCACAGATACGCTGAATACGGTATAAACAAAGCCGATTTGTGAATAATCCCTCTTGGCGGAAACCTTTACTTCACTCATAAAACCTCCTAGGCAATTCGCTGTGCAATCAAATCTCCCATTGCCTTACAACCAACCTGTGTACAGCCTTCTGACATAATATCGCCGGTTCTATAGCCTTCCTTCAGAACCTGCATCACTGCTGCCTCAATAGCATCTGCTTCCTTGTCTAAATCAAAGCTGTAACGAAGCATCATGGATGCACTTAAAATCGTGGCAATCGGATTTGCAATATCCATGCCCGCGATATCCGGTGCAGAACCGTGACTTGGCTCATACAAACCAAACTTCGTATCATTTAAAGACGCACTTGCAAGCATTCCGATGGATCCCGTTACCATACTTGCCTCGTCAGATAAAATATCGCCAAACATATTCTCGGTAAGAATCACGTCAAACTGTGCCGGATCCTTTACTAACTGCATGGCACAGTTGTCCACCAGCATATGCTCTAAGGTAACCTCAGGATAGTCTGCGGCAACCTCCTCTACCACCTTTCTCCAGAGTCTGGAGGAATCCAAAACATTGGCCTTGTCCACACTGGTCACCTTTTTGCCGCGCTTCATGGCAGCTTCAAAGCCCTTGATGGCAATGCGGCGAATCTCATTTTCGTCATAATTTAAAATATCCGTAGCCTTACGTATACCATTTTCTTCTACAGTCTGATGGGTACCAAAGTATAAGCCACCTGTAAGCTCACGCATAATCATAATATCAAAGCCCTTGCAGCTAATCTCCTCCTTTAAAGGACAGGCACCGGCTAATTCCTTATACAAAACTGCCGGACGTAAATTAGCAAATAAATTCAGTGCCTTGCGAAGCTTTAAAAGCCCTGCCTCAGGACGTAAATTCGGAGCCAACTTGTACCAAGGAGATGTAGTGGTATTACCACCGATAGAGCCCATTAACACTGCATCTGCAGCCTTGGCATCGGCAATAGCCTCATCCGTTAATGGCACGCCATGTACATCGATAGATGCACCGCCCATCAGAATATCCTTAAATTTCATTTCATGTCCATAAACAGCTGCTACTGCATTTAAAACCTTTTTGGCCTCTGTAACGATTTCCGGTCCGATACCATCGCCCGGAATACATGTAATATTTAATATCATAATAGATTACCTCATTTCGTTTTTTAAAAAGGACCCTGCAACAGCAAGGTCCCTGCATCCGACAACTTATTCGGCATTTGCTTTTTCAATCTGAGCAATTGCTGATTTCTGCATTGGAATACGGCAGTTTTTGTTGTTACCAAATTCAACAATAACAGTATCTTCTGTGATATCAATAATGGAACCATAGAAACCACTGTTGGTCAATACATAATCACCGATTTCCACTGCTGCGATCATAGCCTGCAATCTCTTCTGTTCTTTTCTCTGTGGTCTTAAGAAAATAAAGTACATAGCACCGATGATGACTGCGTACATTACAACCATAGAAATTAAGCTTGCTGCTGCATTTCCTGTTTCAGCTGTTAATAAAATACCCATGTTTGTCCTCCTAATTATCTTGAAAAATCACACAAACGCATAACTTTTCACACATAAATCTAATATACACATTTCTGCCCCAACAGGCAAGTAGTTTTCCAAAAAAAGTCAAAGTTTTATACTTTTTTTACGATTACATGACACCATTTCGACTAAGTCCCTCCAGCTTACGTGCTTTATAAGCTGCGTACTCGCCATTATCCAGTGCATCCCTGATTTCTTCCATCATAGTATTGTAAAAATACAAATTGTGCAGTACACACAAACGCATGCCCAACATTTCCTTAGCCTTTAACAGGTGTCTGATATAAGCTCTGGAATAACGTTTACATGCCGGACACTGGCATCCCGGCTCAATAGGCCTGTCATCCACCTCGTACTGGGCATTAAATAAATTAATCTTGCCAAAGTTTGTGTACACATGACCATGACGGCCGTTACGGCTTGGATACACGCAGTCAAAGAAATCCACGCCTCGATCTACTGCCTCTAAAATATTAGCCGGAGTACCCACACCCATCAGGTAAGTAGGCTTGTCCTTTGGCAGATATGGCACTGTCTCTTCTATGACATGATACATTTCCTCATGAGACTCTCCAACCGCCAAACCACCTAAAGCATAGCCATCCAAATCCATCTCACGGATAATCTTGGCATGCTCAATACGTATATCGTCGAAAATCGCTCCCTGATTAATACCGAAAAGCATCTGATTTTTATTAATGGTATCCTCTAAGCTATTTAATCGACTCATTTCGACCCGACATCTATCCAGCCATCTGGTGGTACGCTCCACACTGTCCTGTACGTATTTGCGGTCCGCTTTGGCATTAGGACACTCATCAAAGGCCATGGCTATAGTAGACGCCAGATTGGACTGAATCTGCATGCTCTCCTCCGGGCCCATAAATATCTTGCGACCATCCACATGAGAATTAAAATAAACACCTTCCTCTTTTATCTTACGAAGACCTGCCAGGGAAAACACCTGAAAACCGCCGGAATCCGTGAGAATCGGCTTGTCCCAGGACATAAACTTGTGCAGTCCTCCCATTTTCTTTACAATCTGGTCACCGGGGCGAACGTGCAAATGGTAGGTATTAGATAACTCCACCTGACACTTAATCTCTTCCAAATCAGAAGTTGCTACTGCACCCTTTATGGCAGCAGCCGTACCAACGTTCATAAAAACAGGCGTCTGGATATCCCCATGTACTGTATGAAAAACGGCACGCTTTGCGCGACCTTCCGTTTTTAAAAGCTCGTAATTTTTGCTCATAAAATGTTCCTTTCTTTGTAACAGTTGAGTTAACTGGTGGGATGCAACACCGACTAGCTTTGCTCCATCGGGACGCTTTC
>JAZRRW010000106.1:0-31741 GCA_045651105.1 Lachnospiraceae bacterium | reverse complement strand
GTTACCATCGAAGGTACCACCGAATTCCTCAATCGGTACCCACTCATGAGCAGACAGGTCGATATCATTCATTAACTTGAAACTAGCCGTCTTATAAGTTTCATTATTACTTGCAAGCAATGCCAGTTCAGCAGCTGTTGTAATCCGATAAGGGTCTGTTTCCGTACCTGTACCGCCTGTGATTGCACTCGCTGCATTATCTGTCCACTTTGAACTTGTACTTGCATACGCTGTGATGCCTGCCTCTGGCATCGGCAGACCAACAATACATAACAGCAGTGCCATTATGAATGCCGTAATTCTGCTTTTTAAATGAATCACCTTATTCATTTCATTTTTTCTCCTTTCTTTTTCTATAGACTCTCGGAATCTTTAAGCCTTTATTTATGTAGCTTCTAAGAGCTCCTTTTTCTCCACCTTCTTTAAAAACACTTGACAAATTATCAGAACCGCGTTCTGACTCAGCTTCGTAAATATTATCCTAAATGCTACCCCATTCGCTTTTTGACTACGAGAAATGGATGCTCTACTTTGCAACGAACTGCTGATTTGTCATGTTCCAGTTTTTGTCCCATTTATTCCCTCGTCTGACAGATTAAACCATACCCGCCTAAGGTAAATGCGAGTATAGTTTCTATATCGACAGCTTTACCCCTCTTTTATCTTGGTTTTCACGTACCCGTAACTGTCTGGAAAATAAAATAGGGTTATTACTTGTCGTATCCATTCTGGATAATATTTACTTTTCAAGGTTCATCTGACCGGTGAATCCTAGTTGAAAGCCTCAAGATCCCGAGAGTCTATTTTGGCAGCGTTAATGTCAATCGCAAAAACAACAAATAGAAGTCCTGCTTAGGTACAATCCAACCTATTCGGTTTTCACAAATCACTTTACACTACCTTTTTTCCTTTTACATCGATGAAGAAGTCTCTGTGCACAAACAAACTTCGTATTTTTAGTCTAACAACATTATTAAACTTTGTAAAGTGTGAAAAAATTTCCAGTGATCTTCACACAAATCGGGCGATTTTTTCCAAAATCTCCTACTCCTAAAACCTATATTCTTACCTGTTCCATATACTGTGCTCGTATTTTATCCATGTTGATCTGCTTCATCGCACACAGTGCAGCCGCCTTTCCGGCAGCTTCGCCAGTCTGGGCACATACCGGTATGACGCGACTTACTTCCCAGCCATCACCCTGTGGCGCAGAAATAATTCTTCCTGCCGCTACCAGATTATCAAAAGCGTCATTATACATAGAGCCGAACGGCACCTGATAATGCTTTCCTACACCAAATGGTCTAAAATCACCGCACCATCCAATGGCATCCGGGTAGGTTTCTCCGTCTATTGCGTTAAAATCTACCTTTCCCACAATACGTCGAATAGTACGCATCTGCGGCATGTTCGGCATCATCATCACATCAAAATTATCCTTCCCAATCTTCTCCAGTCTCTTTAAGAGGTTTTGCTTTCCGATAATCATATATTCATTGACTTCTTCGGCTGTGCTTTCTTCGAACACCTTAACGCCCTCCGGATGTCCTTCTCCTGCCCAGTTGGCTCCGTATCCTACCCATTTACGAAACGCATTGCCATCACGATTTTCCACCAGTTTGACTGCGTCCTCCATGTCATACTGGTGTACAATATAAGTCATAAAGCTTCGTCCATTGACTGTCGGTACACCGGCTCTGTCCATCACACAGGCATTACCGGTTGCATCCACTACAGCACCTGCCTCATAATATTCTCTGCCGTTTAAGTTTTCTACTACTACACCGGTGCACTTCTTGCCCTCCATAACCGGATAGGTAGCCAGCGTATCAAACTTTAACTCCACGCCGTTCTTCAGCACATAATCATCTAATGCCGCCGCAAATACACATGGCGAGTAGCGAGTAGTATAGCGCTCGTTCTTTGGCTTATTGTGACCGCAGCCTCCCCATTTTGGGTGCAGATTATCAAAACCATAGCAGGTGGAAAGCTTAATCAGTTCCTCTGCAATGCCATATACCATCTGGTTCCCCTCGCCATCACACAATGGTTCATACAAGGAAATCAATCCCATCGTAGCAAGACCGCCCAGATTAACACCCTTTTCTATCAAAAGCGTTTTTGCCCCTGCTCTGGATGATGCCACTGCTGCTGCCACACCGGCAATGCCGCCGCCTACTACAATTACATCATATTTGCCTTTCTGTGTCGGCTCTTTTCCTCTTAAATCCATGCTTGCTCCATTCTGTCACCTCCCGCGACACAAACACTAATACTACCAACGCACACTCCAGCGGTCTTCGTAGGTGCCCTTTTGCTTCTCAGACTGGCCTTCCTTGGCCTGGATTTCCGTTATAGAAGCTTCCTGCAAAGTCTTCTTTCCCAATTCCTTCGCTTGACGTTCCTTTAACAGTCTGTCAAAAAGTTCTTCTGCTTCCGCTGTCATTGGAAGTTTTACAACCTGTCCGGTCCAATCAGAAAGATAGGCCGCATTACTAATGCTAAGGCCAAATATCCCTTCTTCCCCCGGTGCCAACAAGGACTTTCCTTCTAAAATTGCATCTGTAAAATTCTGCAAAATTCCCATATGCGCTGTTTCCTTCTCTTCCGGTACTATCTCACGATAAATAACCGGCTCATGGCTGGTATTTTCCGGATCCGTCACACAAATTTCTCGCTCATCCTTTTCCAGAGCAGACCACTTCATTACACCGTTTTCTATAATAACTTTTCCTTTTGTACCACTGATTTCCAATCGGTTGGTGCCGGGGTACTCTCCGGTAGACGTGATAAAAGAAGCCGTAGCTCCATTTTCGTACTCTGCCCAGATGGTCACATCATCTTCTACTGCAATCTGATGATGTCTGCCGTACTGACAATGAGCCTGCACCTTTACCGGCATTCCCATAATCCACTGCCAAATATCCAGATTGTGCGGACACTGATTTAGTAGCACTCCGCCGCCCTCGCCGTCCCATGTCGCTCTCCATTCTCCGGAATTATAATAACTTTGCGTGCGATACCAGTTGGTAATAATCCACACCATACGTTTTATTTCTCCTAAGGAGCCTTCTTCCACCATGGCCTTCAGCTTGGCAAACAGTGGATTGGTACGCTGATTATACATAATACCAAAAACTTTACCGGATTTTGCTGCAGCTTCATTTATCTTACGAACACTGCTTATCTCCACCCCTGCCGGTTTCTCTGTAAGCACATGAAGCCCCTGTTTAAAAGCCTCTATCGCCATAATCGGATGAAGCTTATGAGGTGTTGCAATCACTACTGCATCTATCTCTCCGGAAGCATACATTTCCTTATAGTTCTGATACAGGCTTACACCCTCAAGATTTTCCTTTGCCCATTCCAGCTTTTTAGGGTCTGCATCACAAACAGCAGAAAGGTGCATATTCTGCACCTTTCCGTCAAAGATATTGACAGCATGGGCACTTCCCATATTTCCGATTCCAATAATACCTACCCGAACCTCTTTCATATCCTTCTCCATGCTACTCTACTGCCGGACCAAAATACCTTGCCACCTGCAGTTTTTCTTTTGTCTTTACTATATAACCTACTCCTGCCGGAATAAAGAACTGGTCACCCTTTTTGATTTCCCAGCATTCCCCGTCGCTTTCCAGCCAACCGCTGCCTTCCAGAATATATATGCCGCCAAAGACCGCTTCAGGCTTTACTTCAATCTCTCCGTTGACATCCAGACGCTCCAACTGGAAGCAGCTAGTATCATCGTATCCAACTAAAACATTGCCCTTTCGAGGAATACAAAATTCCTTTCGGATTTCCTCTTCCGGCTTGCCGTCATACAAAAAACACTCGAACATATTGTCAAAGCCAATACCCTGATGGCACATACTGTCTGCAATCTGAAAACCGCTTGGCGTACTGCGCTCTGTGCGAATGGTATAATCTGTCGGTTCCTGAATTTCCATTAAGAAGCATCCTGCTCCTATGGCATGAGGTACACCGCCTTTAATCAGCCAGGTATCTCCAGGTGTTACCTCTATCTTATGGAGGCAATTTAACATAGCCGGAATATCCTGTTCATCAAATACTTTTTTCCAGTATTCCTTGGTAATACCTTCTTTAAATCCAAAATAAATACAAGGCTTCTCGCCATCGATTTCTCTGCCGCCTAATATGTGCCAGCACTCGGTTTTGCCGTAATCAGAGTGAAACCATGTCCTGGCCATCTCTTTGTTTGGATGTACCTGAATGGATAAACGCTCCGCAGAATCAATTAACTTAATCAATACTCCGGTGGTAGCTCCATGGGTATCTAAATGAGCTTTGCCCAACATGCCCTCCGGATGTTCCTCTATCAAATCCTTTAAGAACCTACCGGTACTTACTTCTATGCTCATGCCTTCATTCTGAATATGCTCACGACCGGCATTTCTTGCAGCAGTAGTAGACATAATCCACTCTTCCGGAAAATGAGTATCTTCCGTTCCCTCAACACCATGCAGTGCATCAATCATACTGCCGCCCAGATAAGTACGCCATGCTTTTGCCGCAGATAATTTTAATGGACGCATTTATTTATTCTCCTCGTCAAATGAACGCATGGTTCCTGTAACATGATGACGTTCATCCAATCTCTTTAAGCCTTTTTCATTGTCCGGCAAAAAGTCAATCCACATATAGTGACAGTGCTTTCCTTCCGGAATCTCCACACCATGGTCTGCACCAAGTGGAATATGCATCAGAATGTCTCCCTCCATTAAAATAGGCTCACCGTTAATCATAACGAACATGTCGTTTTCCGGGAAACTGAAGAAGAACTGGTCTAACATTGGGTGTGCATGAGATTTTACTAAATCCACACCATAGGTTTCCACGCTGCCGATAGCAAAACGCGGAATTACTCTGTGCGGAATAGTCATTCTACTAATAGTCTTCTCGCTCTTATTTGGGTCAGTATACTGAATAGAATCTTTGTATAATTGCATGTAAGGGAATACAGTCTTGTACTCTTCGATAAGTGCTGCATCCTCTGCTGCGCAGTCCCACTGTACTTCCAATACGTTTACTTTTGTCTTTGCATCAATAACCAAATCCTTTTCCAGTGCAGGTACAAAGGTTACTCTTTCGTTAAAGGTATAAGTTTGTCCGTCGGTTACAAAATCAGCCTCACCTGTAATTAATACTACGATATGGTAGTATCCTGCATTTGCAGGAAGTACTAATTTAGAGCCTTCTGTAAGGATATGATGCATTGCTCTTGTGCCTGGGATTTCACCCTTGCACAATTCAATAGATGCATTTTCGTTAATTGTTGTATTTACTTTTTCCATAATTACTGGTGTTTTCATTTCATTCTCTCTTTCTGCCGCATACTGCGGTCTTCTACTTATATTTACGGTTCTGTATTAACCGCTGTAATTCTGTCAATAACCAGCTGCCTAAATTCCTGGCTTAACATCGCAAAGTATGCGGTAAAGCCTGTTACACGTACTACTAAGTCCGGATACTTGTAAGGGTCTTTGTGCGCCTCCAGGATTTTCTTTTTGTCAATAATATTGATATTTAAAAGTGTGTTACCTGTGGAAAGAATACCCTTTATCATAGCAACCATTTTCTTTACACCCTCTGCATCTCCTGCAATCTGTGGGTCCACCTCAAGCTGTACCGGAGCAGTATTTCCATAGCCCGGCTGAATAGCACCGATACTGTTACACATAGAAGTAACTGCACCGTCTTTTCTAAATCCGCCATTCGGATTTGCACCATGGTTGATTGGTGCACCTGCTTTTCTGCCGTTTGGTGTAGCACCTACAGACTTACCCAATAGGATTGTATTAGACCAAGAGAAGAAGCCCGGAATAAACTGAATACCCGGATGCTGATTTACTAAATCACGTACCAGCTCTGTATAGAGCTTAGAAATTCTGACTGCCCATGCATCACCAAGGGTATCTCCACCGCCATATTTCTGACTGTGGCTCATCAACTGCCTTATGTATTCACCATCTTCATCTTCATAGTTTGCTTTGATATGCTCTGTCAGTTCTGCGAAGGTGAGTTTATTCTCCTTCTCAATTCTCTGATTTAATGCCGCAAAGCTATCCGCTACTACTGCCAGACCGCTGCCGTCCATACACATATTGTAGTAGTTGGCACCACCATCTGTAATATTAACGCCCTTTTCAATCAGTCCATGCTGGAAAAGATTTAAAATCAATTCCGGCTGAGATTTAGATTGATACTTCAAATGATGCATAATGCCATTACCGGTAGCATCTACCGCCACCTTTAAATGCTCGCCAAAACGCTTAAACAATTCTTCTGTGGACTTTTCACAGTCTGCTTCCATCATTTCATGGTATGCCACGTCAAATACCTTGGCTAAATTTACCTTTACCGTATCATTCATGGTATACTCTTTACCCGGAATACACATCCAGTGGCATCCTGCTGCCACACGCTGTCTTGCCAGTTCCTTAGAATAACCACAGCGCATAAAGCCTTCTACCAGTGAAGTATCAGAGCTGTATCTTGGCCAGCCCTGCTTATTCTTGAACAAGTACTCTACAGATTTCTCCATGAATGCCTCATCCAATCCATCATGTACTCTGATGGTAAGATTGCAGGCAATGTTAATCTTGTCTGCTGCCTCCAGAGCCAACCAGGAAATTTTACTGGTCATATCCTTACCGTTAATATCCGGACCACCCAACTGGAAGTATCTGCTATCCTGTAAGAACAGACAAGCCATATAAAATACTGCCTCTTCATCAGTCAGAATACCTGCTTCCACGTCATGCTCATAATAAGGGCGAAGCATCTCATCTAACTGACCGCCGGCACTGCCTCTGTTGTAGGTACGGGACAACATACTGAACCAGCACATCCACTGAATAACCTCTTTAAATGTTTCAGGAGCTGCGGCTGCAATTTTTTTGTTCATCTCGCCCATCTCTTTGAGGTTCTGCTTGAGCTGGATGTTGTTCTCCTTTTCGGATAACGCTAAAATCTCGTCAGCACCTCTATTCAAAAATTCAATAATGGAAGTTACAACTGCAATTTCTGCATCGTAAAATTCATGATGCGTTTCGTCATGCTTTGCTCTGCCTTCTTTTAATTTATCCAGGATACCGCCCCAGCCTAAATCAAGACCAATCTGCACATCAGGTGTAAAGTGATGGCAGTTGTCAATACCGGAAATAATGTTGTATTTATTAAAAATTTCCTGCAGCTCATCATAAGGATATGCCGGGTTCCACTTATACTGCTTTGGACGAAGACGCTCCATAAAAACAAAGCTCTTTCCTACAAAAGCATCCAGAGGGTCGCAATAAATCGGATGCTCTGAAAGCAGTCTGCAGTAATTTTCCTGCCATGCCTTATAGCCATAAATAGAACCATTTGGATGATTTGGCTTGATTTCAAACTTAAATTCATCCTGGACAATCAGTCCATAATCATCCTCATCCAAACCTCCTGCTCTTGCCTTTTCCTCGGTCTGCGCAACCTTTCTGGCACGCAAGAGACGAATTCTGTCATCATATGTAAACGTCTGTTCATCACTAAACTGATTTATAAACTGTATCATACATCTCTCCTTTGCCAAACTAGCTTATTTTTACCTTGTAATCCTTAAGCAGCTCTTTGATTTCATCCAGTCTTACCTGCGAAAACGGCTTTGCATCTGCATATTCATACTCATGATGCAGCGCCTTATACTTGGAACCACCCAATGGATTAAAGTTTAAAAGCTCATAATACTGCACATTTTCAAGTCCTGACAAAAACTCTGCAATTGCTAATAAATTCTCATTGTCATCTGTTGCCCCAGGAATGAGTGGAGTACGAACAATCATCGGAATTCCCAACTCATTAAGCTTTTTGATATTTTCTTTAATCATCTGACTGCTTACGCCGGTAAACTTCTTATGCTTATCCTCATCCCAAATCTTCAGATCACACATCACCAAATCAAGCTTCTTTAAAACAGATTCGATTGCTGCAAAATTATGATGAAGATTCGTTTCCACTGCAACCGAAATCCCCTTGTCCTTGCAAAAATCCACGATTGCATCAGCAAATGCCGTCTGACAGAACACCTCACCACCGGAGAGTGTCACACCACCTTCTGAAAGTTGATAATAAGGTATATCCTGTACGATTTCACGTCCCACTTCTTCTACAGTCACTTCTCTCCCCGGGAAACGGAGTGCCTCCGCAAAACAAGCCTCTACGCACTTTCCGCAAGCCACACACTTCTCATAATCAATCACATGCTTGCCATCTTCTATACGATGTACAGACTGTGGGCAGACGCTAAAGCATCTGCCGCAGCCAATACACTGCTCTTCATAAAACATAAGCTGATTTCTGCCATTTATAGTTTCCGGATTGTGACACCACTTACAAGCCATGTTACATCCTTTGAAAAATACAGTTGTTCTAATTCCCGGTCCGTCACTTAAGGAAAATCTCTGTATATCTGTTATTTTTCCCACCATAGTCTCTACCAGCCTTTCTTATTTTTCAACTTCTACCCAAATTCCACCAGTCTTTGCACTTTCGTACATTTTTTCCAGTACATATCTGGAGTCACGGCCTGCACTTGCTTCAACCAACAGCTTCTCTCCTGTTCTTAAACAGTATGCAAAGTTATCGCTGCCTTGCATCCACTCTCTTTCGTATGGGTATGGAGTCTCTTCTGACCACTTATCATCTTTCCACCAATATGTATGGTTGCCTTCCGGACCTCCCATAGTCTGTAAATATGCACCCTCGTCACCATAAATTTCAATTCTGGTGTACCAGCTGGATGCCGGATAAGAAGTGGTTGCAGATACTCTTACTACAATACCATTATCGTATTCCCACTCTGCGGTACCAAAATCTTCTGCTTCAATATCAAAGGTCTGTTTTCTAATGGATGCTTTTACTTTGTCCGGCATACCGAAAAGAGTAATCATTCGATCAATTTCATGAATACCCTGATTGCTTAATGCAGCACCACCATCTAATTTCCAGGTTCCTCTCCAGTGACCATTTTCATTGTAATATTCCTGATCTCTGCGAACATTTAAAATAACATTTGCGCTCTTTACCTTGCCAAAGAAATTATTGTCTACCGCATTCTTTAACTCGGTAAGAGGTCCGCGGAAGTGTAAGTCAAAGTCTACGCCAAGTAATAGGCCTTTTTCCTTTGCCATAGCAATAATCTGGTCACATGCTTCTGTTGTTGCATCCATTGGCTTTGTTAAGAGTACGTTCTTGCCAGCTTCCAGACACTGCATACCAACTTCACAGTGAGTACCGGTAGGAGTCACTATGTACATTACCTCTACAGCAGGGTCATTTAAAAAGGTATTGATATCGGTACTGTATGGAACTCCAAACTGCTCACCAATTTCCTTTGCTTTTTCCGGATTGGTATCACAAACACCATAAAGCTTAATACCATTGGTATCTACAATCTGCTTGCAACGATTTTTGCCCATACCAAGTCCAACTACTACCATATTTACCGGATTATCCTCATAAGGACGTGCAAAACTTACCTTTGGTGTAATCGCAGTCTTTAAATCGGAAGGAGCACCTGCCGGCCATACCTTTTTGATATAATCATAAACACGCTTGGTCACTTCAATATTCTGTCCCTTTAAAGAACTATTTGCCGGCACATGTGTTTCAATGCAAACCGGAAGGTCTCTGGACAAAGTAGCTGCACCTGCCAATACTCTTTCCCATGGAACTTTCTTATAATCCAGCTCCGGAATTGCACTTACGCCACGACATTTTACATGAATCATGTTTGCCCACTCTAAGGCTTTTGTGAAATACTCTACGCAATCGCCTTCTGCTTCCGGCAAAATTTCAAACATGTTGGAAACATCCCATGCCATGCCCCATGTAGGTACATTGATGGCCTTTAAGAATGCAATAACTTCATCCGGTGTCTGGCCGCAGTTTTCAAAACCTAAAATAAGTCCGGCCTCTAATGCGCGCTTCTTAAATGGCTCAAACATTTCCACAACCTTCATTAACTCGTCCGGACGCATTGCCAGCTCGCCACACTTCGGGTCGTACTGATCATGCTGCCAGAAATTAAAACAACGAACCAACTTACAATCTAAAATTTCAGAAGCACGAATAACTCCTTCTAACTTCTCCATTTCTTCCTGAATACGCTCTTTGTCCGGAAGATGCACCTTACATAAAGAAGACTGAAGAACACCAACCTTTAAGCCATAACTATCCAATGCCTTCTTCAATTCTTTTAATTCCTCTTCTGTCTGACGCTCAATACCCTTGCCATTAATCAGTCCGCGAAAATCCACATACTTCATGCCCCACTCTGCAACCACCGGAAGCACCTTGTAGACGTCTTCGCCAAATTCATCAGTAAATAATGAAATATACATAAAAATCTCCTTTCAAGAAAGTCTTTGACTTTTGTTTAAATTTATGTTAACATAAAATTCATAATATTTATGTAACACTTTTAATTAAAAATATAATTTTTTTAATATCTTATAATTGTGAGGATTAAAAAGGATAACTAATGGAAAACGTGAATAAAAATATAGTGCCCGCGAATACAAATATGGAAGCTGATGAAAAAAATAAAGTTGTTATAAAATTAGATATGTTAAAAAACAAGCAGCCCTTGACCTTTGCATATTCTGCAAATCACGAGCCGCCCGAAAAACATGTGCTTCATATTAATCATTTTTATGAAATATATATTTTTGTACAAGGTGATACTGACTATATCGTAGGTGACTCTTATTTTCAGTTACATCATGGCGATATTATCATTATTAATCCCTACGAGGTTCACAAGGCGGTTTTAAAAAGCTCAGAGCTATATGAACGCTTTTATTTGCTGGTTCCAACAGACCTTTTCGATTCTTTTTCTTTTAATCCCCTACATCAGATTATGTCCTACACTTCTCAGAAAAAGAATCTTATCTCCCTGCCTGAAGAGAGCAAAAAAAAGGCTTTAGAATTACTATATCAAATGCTTAGAATTTTGGAAAGTGATACCAGTGATTCCGGACACTTATCTGCTTATGGACTGTTTCTGCAGTTTATTACGATAGTCAGCAATAATCCCTTTGAGGAAGCTTCCACACATACGAGCCGGTTACCAAAGCTTATCGAGGATATACTGAAATACATCAATGACAATCTGACTATGATTAACTCTATTGATCAAATTGCAGCACACTTTGGTGTCAGCTTGCCTTATTTGTCTACTACTTTCAAAAATGCTATAGGCACCACTGCCAATAAATATATCCAGGCCAGAAGGATTGCCTATGCCAAAAGCCTCTTAGACAAAAACTTATCCGTTACTGATGCATGTTATGAGAGCGGATTTAATGACTGTGCGTATTTTATCAAGATTTTCAAGCAACATACCAGGATGACACCTTTACAATATAAAAAACAATTTTCTTCTGGCGATTCCATTCGTAAAAACCAGTTGCAATGAGAAATTTTTTTGAAAATGTTTTTAAGGAGTAAACCCGAAGATTTACCCCTTAACTTAACAAAATTTGAACTAACTAATATTTCCGCTTTCTTTTAAAGTTTTGTAGCTCTTATCTCTGTAAACCACAACGCATGATTGCTCCCGTATCGTTCGCACCCTTTTGGCTGCATCCACTCCGTTGCTGTTACAAGTGCTGTATCATCGTCTACATTACATACTCCGAAGTTACCAAGTCGTGCACCTCGTTCCGGTACCACAATAAATTCACTGTCACTCCTCCGGCACATCAAGTACATTAACTCCAAGATCATGATCGTAAAAACAAGCCAGCTATCCAACCGGTACCGATGATACCTACTCGTACCTTCTTTGTGGTATCGATTACAGTTTCCTGCGTTACCTCTTTAAAACGATCTAAAATATTTTCTGCCATAATTGCTCCTTTTCTTTATGCAAATATTTCCTTCAAAAGATACTGTACGCTTTTTTCTGCGCACTCCAATGGGGTCAATCCCAAACAAGGCTGATCCTGCTCCACGATAAACCATGTGGCACCGCTTTCAATTGCAGCTTCCACAATAGCAGGGAATTTCTGAACACCCATACCTACCGGTCTGAATTCGAATGCACCCTTCGTGTCTTTTTCTTCGCCTTCGTCAACACCGATTAATGCATACATGTTTTCAGATTTTCCACCCACAAAATCCTTTAAATGTACTGTTGGAATTCTGCCTGCGTATTTCTTCACATACTCACTTGGATCCTCGCCGGCTACATTCACCCAACAGGTATCAATCTGGGTTTGTAAAAGTTCCGGTCCTACCTCTTTGTAAAGAATATCTAATGCATACTCGCCATCAATTTTTATAAATTCAAAGTCGTGATTATGATACTGAAGTACCATATCATTCGCAGCAAGCTTGCTGCCCACTTCCTTCATAATCTCTATTGCAGAAGCAAAATCTCCCTGTTCAGGACTATATTTTTCCGGCAATGAAGGAACCACTACATACTTTACCCCTAATGTCTTGTAGCAGGCGATAGTCTCAACTAGATTATTCTTCAAAATTCCAAACGGAACATGTGCAGAAAGAGTTACCAATCCGAGCTCCTCACACATTCCCTTTACTTCCAAAGGGTCATGACCATAAAGTCCTGCGAACTCCACACCACTATAGCCCATCTCCTTTACTTTTTTCAAAGTTCCATAAAAATCCTTCTGCATGTCTTCGCGAATGGAGTATAACTGCAATGCAATTTTATTTTTCATCTCGTCACCTCGTTTCTATAAATTAATACCATACACAGCTTTGGCCAAACTTATGTGTTGATATTTACATTTTATCATTTATATAGTATAATTCTAGTTATAATCGTGTAAATATTAATCAAAAATTGCTGTTTTTGGAGGTTGCTATGAGATATCAGCTTGAAATGAGACAAGAAACCATTACTGCTCAAACAATTACTCGATTAAGTCCACTACCACATATTCACCATCACTTGGAGCTGATTTATCTGACCGAGGGCTCCGGTATTGCTACTGTTAATGGCAAAGATTTTCTTCTAGAAGCCGGTAGCTTCATTTTCCTTTTTCCCAACCAAATACATTATTACCATGCACAAAGCCCTGTGACAGGTTATCTCCTTATCTTTGCGTCTGAAATGTTTAAGGACTTAAAAGAACTATTTCATACAAAAACACCTGCTTGCCCTATAATAAAAGCACCTTCAAGCCCTTTTGATACTGTAAAAAAACTCGAGACGATTATCAAAAAAAATAATTCTGAACTGTCGTTTGATAAAATTACAGCAAAAGGCTATTTACTGGCTCTTCTAGGAGAGTTGTTTTCCCAAATCACACTAATAGATGCTGTTGCTAATTACGACAATATAAAAAATGTACTCATTTACTGCTTTGAAAATTACACGGAACCGCTTACCTTGGACTTAATATCACAAAAGCTGTATTTAAACAAATATTATATTTCTCATATGTTCAATGACCAACTACATATAAGCTTCACCAAATTTGTCACTGCCCTACGCATTGAACACGCTTGCTCTCTTTTAGAAAAAAACGTCAATATCTCTAACATAGCACTGACCAGCGGCTTTTCCTCCGTATGCACATTTAATCGGGCATTTTTAAAGCATGTAGGTATGACACCAAGAGAGTTTATTAAAAGGAAGTACGAATAAGTCTGATTCTATCCAACGCAAAAACACATAGTTCTTTTCACACCACAAAAAGGTCACCGTAAACATGGTGACTTCTGTAGACAAAGTACTCCCCAGCCATACATTTCATTGGCCAAGAAACAGGTAAATCTGGCACCTCTTATCAGATTTGTCTTCACCTTCTCTGCTTACATATAATCCATTTTTACAATATATTTATATGCGTAAGGTATCGGACTCCAGTTTCGGCTAAGATAGGAGTCTATTATGAATAAAACACAATCATACCAAAACGGAAATATCCGGAAAGAAGGAAACCAATGGTACTACCGCTTCCGTATGGAAGAACCGGATGGTTCCTGGAGACTGCACGAATTCAAAGGCGGTACCACCAAGCGTGAAACCGCTCAGATGTTAAAAGACGCTCTGGAAGATTATTGCAACACCGGACATATCTATGCTCCTGGGAACAACTGCAGGGATATGTGGATGAAAAATATTTCGGAGAATATGATGAAACAGGAAAGCAAATAAAGCATGCCTACTCCGACAGCCATATGAGAAAACAGTTTGTTGTCCTTAATGGTATATTTGAATTTGCAGTTTATCCCAAACATCTTCTACGAGAAAATCCTATGCAGTATATACGGAAGCGAAAGAAAGAGAAAAAAGTCTATCTTTGGAGATGAACGAACAAATAAGTTAGCAACCATTACCAACGCAGAATATCAGAAGCTGACTGACTTTCTTCAAAATGATGAAAGATATCGTCATTTGGCACTCCCGGTACATATTGCCTTCATACAGGCATGAGAGCCGGAGAAGTTTGTGGACTGACTTGGGAAGATATCGATTTTCAAAACCAATGTTTATACGTTAGACGCTCCATGTATTACGGCACTGATACATGCTCCCATGTAACATCACATTCAAGAAAAAAAGCAGTAGGTATTTTCGAAGATGCTATTGGTAGATAAGCAGGTGCTAAAGACCTTCCCACAAATTTGTGGGAAAAATCACTTTTTTCGCAATAAAAAACCAGTAAACACTTGAGTTTACTGGATCCTGATGAGCCACCGGGGACTCGAACCCCGGACAACTTGATTAAAAGTCAAGTGCTCTACCGCCTGAGCTAGTGGCCCATATCATTTTTAAATGCCCAGAGCCGGAATCGAACCAGCGACACGAGGATTTTCAGTCCTCTGCTCTACCAACTGAGCTATCTGGGCATTGAGTAGCGGGGGCAGGATTTGAACCTACGACCTTCGGGTTATGAGCCCGACGAGCTTCCAGACTGCTCCACCCCGCGATATTAAATTAATGTTGCTTTGAAAGCAAATGGACAGAGGTGGATTCGAACCACCGAAGCAAGATGCAGCAGATTTACAGTCTGTCCCCTTTGGCCACTCGGGAATCTGTCCATGTAGGGCTATTGCCCTCACAGATATTTATATTATCATAGTGTTATTCAAAATGCAAGTGTTTTTTCTCGTTTTGCCATAAATTTAGCAATCTATAAATGTTCAAATTTTAAGATTTTTTTAATTTTCAGTTTTTTTGCACTTTTAACTCAAAATCGTAAACAAATCTATTGCATTTCCATATATTTCTGACGTATAATAGTTACATGAAAAAAAGAAACAAATTGATATCCATACTTTTACTGATAGCAGGCATATGTGCTGTATGTTATGGTTGTACAGAATGGATTTCGCGGATTAATGATACAAACCATGTAGCCCATGGTTCCGATGTTCTTACCGGGGACACAGAGAAGCCTGAAGATATTACAGAAGCTTACTCCGGCAGTAATATCCCAGATGCATCAGAATCTGTTGTGATTTCTTCTACAGAAGAATCTGTTACCGAGAATATAACATCAGAAGTACCTACCGCAACACCGGAGCCTTATGTCAGTCCTTATGCAGAGTTTTTTACTACCTACCCGGACTGTGTGGCGTGGTTTCATATTCCTGATACCAATATCAGCTATCCTGTTATGTGGACTCCGGGTGATGAAGAATATTACCTGTATCGCCACTATGACGGCACAGACAATATTAATGGTTCTCTGCTACTGGACACGGACAGCTCTTTATCACCACTTACTACCAACTTGATTATTCACGGACACAATATGCGTTCCGGTGAAATGTTTGGTACCCTTCCGGAATATAAAGATAAAGCTTATTATGAGCAACACAAGGAGATGCTCTTGTTTACAGCTGACTGTGAACGTAAGTATGAAATTGTAGCCGTTTTCCGTTCCCAGGTTTACAAAAAAAGTGATAATGTTTTTAAATTTTATAAATTCTTTCAGGCTGATACCGAAGAAGAATTCAATAATTTTTATGAGAATATTAAAAAGCTTTCTATTTATGACACGGGTGTCACTGCGGAATTTAGTGATCACTTTATCACATTATCTACGTGTGTGTCTCACGTAGCAACAGGACGTTTTGTAGTAGTTGCCAAAGAAATTACTGATACTACTCAAAAATAAATTTAAAAACAATTTTAGGAGGACTCCACTATGAAAAAATTATTTTCCCTTTTCTCTGTAGTTATGATGGCAGTGTTATTTTTACAAATTAGTACACTTTCCGTATCTGCAGAAGAACCAAAAACTTATTATCTAAAATACCTTGCTTCCGAAGGAGAATGGTATTACCAAGAAGGTTCAGCTTGGGATAATGAAGGATATCGTCGGGAATGGTACACCTTGGTTACCTATGTTTTAAAGGATGGCGATTTAGTTGTCGTTGACAGCTCCGAGGGCAATGCCAAAACATTGGAATTGGATTTTAACTTAAGCAACCTTACTATTATGGGAGATTCTTATGGTATTATCAATGTGAAAAGCGTAAAAGATTTTTATGCTCTGGAAAATAGCTCTTCAATTATTAACGGCAACGTTACCAATGCTTGGTTGTACAACTATTCTCTAACCAATTTTAATAACGATGTTGACTACATTGAGGTTTATTATACAAATACAGACTGGGATCAACCTCCTGTAACCTTTGCTGTAGGCGGCAAGCTTGGCCACTTATTTGTTCATAGAGAAGGTCGTACCAACTATAATCTATATAATTTTACAGACAGGGCTCTGGTAGTTGACGGAATCCTACAGACAGCCGAAGAACACTACAGCACCACGCCACCTGCAACCACACAGACCCCGGCTGCTACTACTCCGACAGCACCATCCACTTCTGACGAATATGATGAAGTGCCAAAGACTGGTGAATCTGTAGCATTTATGTGGACATTTGCTTTGGCAGGTCTTTGCTTTGCAGGTAGTTACTATTTTAAGAAAAAAGCATAATTGATTTAAGATTACGATCAATAATAAAGGGACATTGGATGAGCTCCAGTGTCCCTCATTTATTTCCTAAACTTTATTTTACATACTTCAAAACCATAGCAGAATGCTTAGGCATTTCCAAAGTAATCTTACCTTGTTCTACCTGCACCATTTCTTCTGCTGTGGTAAAGCCCTCTTCGGTGCTATACATAATACGTATCAAAACTGCATTCTTAGGAATGCCCAGTTCCCATACAGAAACGCTTTTGGTAAAAGCTTCTTCACGATTGTTTACCAATATGACACATACTGCTTTTTTGTCAAAACGACCATAAGAAAGAAAATTGTAATCCTGATCCAGACTCTTGATAGAACCGGTTTTTAACTCCTGATGCTTCTTATGCAGCTTTATCATTTCCTTGTGAAACGCAATCAGCTCCATATCTTCTTTGCCCCATGGATAGGTACGTCGATTATCCGGGTCTGTAAATCCACACAAACCAGCCTCATCACCATAGTAAATCGTCGGTGCCCCCGGCCAAGTCATCTGTATAACAACAGCTTCTCTTAAAACAGCCTTGTTAATTCCTTCATTAGCAGCATCCGGGCCCAAGGTGTTAGTGCGCCCGACCCTGCGATTAGTACGTGTCAAAAATCTGGAATGATCATGATTGGATAATTCATTCATGGCTACGTAAGCACTTGGCATGGTCATGGCATGTGCTGCCATCTCATACCAAAAGGCATCCGCATTTCCCAGTAAACCTCCACGAAAATCATCACTATGCTTTTGCATTCCTGTAAGAAACCATGTCACAGGCTCCATAAAGGCGTCATAATTCATCACACTGTCCCACTCACCACCGGACAACCAAGCCCTTGTGTCTCCATAATGCTCTGCCCAAATAATGGCATCCGGATTAGCACCTTTCACTTTTTTGCGAAACTTACGCCAAAACTCATGGTTGTATTCCGGTGAGTGGCCCAAATCAGCTGCCACATCTAATCTCCAGCCATCTACATTGTAAGGTGGGGATACCCACTTTTGGGCAATATATAAAATATATTCCTCCAGCTCTTTACTCTCTTCATAATTAAGCTTAGGCAAGGTATCATGCCCCCACCAGCCTTCATATGACTTGTTATACGGCCACGCTTCCCGTTCACTAAATTTGAAGAAGCTTTTATATGGGCTCTGGGGAGAAATATGTGCACCTTTATCATATCCTTCTGCATTCTCATAAATACGCTCTCTGTCCAGCCATTTGTTAAAAGAGCCGCAGTGATTAAATACTCCGTCCAAAATCACTTTCATGCCACGTTTATGTGCTTCTTCTACAACCTTTATAAAGAGTGCATTGCTTGCCTCTAAATTCTTTTTATTGGTAACGCGATTAATATATTTGGTGGCATAACGATTCTCCATAATACCATCCTGAAGCACCTCGCCACTTTCCTCTACAATACAGCCAATATGCGGGTCAATATAATCATAATCCTGTATATCATACTTGTGATTGGAAGGTGACACGAACAACGGATTAAAATAAATAGCCTCTACTCCCAATTCTTGCAAATAGTCCATTTTGTCCAAAACGCCCTGCAAATCGCCGCCATAAAATTCCCTTACTCCCATCTTTGCAGGGTATTTAAACCAGTCCTCTACCTTCTGAGAATAATCATTAATGTAGACGTATTCCTGTGTTTCTACATCGTTTGTAGCATCACCATTATAGAAACGATCCACATAAATCTGATACATCACTATGCCCTTGGCCCATTCCGGTGTAGAAAACCCCGGCACGATACGGAACCACATGCGTTCCATAGTCTCCTTCACAAGACCACGGGCATCATAATAACCATATATCATACCAACATGCATTTCGAAATAATAGTGAATAACCTCTGTTCCCAGCTGATACTGTATGGCATAATAATCAAACTGTTCATCATAGCTATCCTTATACATTTTCAGGCGCTGGTTATTAATAACAATATATACCTGATCAAGATTATCCCTGCCTGCACGAAACCTGATAGTAATCTTTTCGTATAATTTAGGCTCTGCAGGAATTACATATTCTCCTGTGGTATCACTAAAGAGCGCCCTACGATTTAACACCGGGCGCATCTCCTGAATATAAAGTTTTTCTAATTCTAATTTGTCATCCTGGCTCCATGCCATCACGATTTACCTTCCTCGTGTTAGAATTTATACCTCATTCCAAAGGTTTTCAAACTCTTCGCGGGTAACACGCTCCTTCTCCAAAAGAAGATCCGCGCATTTATGAAGAATATCCTCATGCTTTAAGATAATAGCTTTGGCTTCCTCATAGCACTTCTGAACAATGCTGCGAACTTCATCATCAATAGCATTAGCGGTCTCATCGCCATAGCTTCTGGTCTGTCCGAAATCTCTGCCTATAAAAAACTCTTGACCATCGTCATAATTAATCAGTCCCAGCTTCTCGCTCATACCAAATCTGGTCACCATGCTTCTGGCTCTTGCAGTAGCCTTTTGAATATCACTGGACGCTCCGGTAGTAATGTCGCCAAAAATAATTTCTTCTGCAATACGGCCGCCCAAAGATACCATAATATCCTGTCTCATTTTGCCCCTTGTCAGGAACATTTCATCCTTTTCCGGCAGCGGCATGGTATAACCTGCTGCTCCATTGCCCGTCGGAATAATAGAAATCGTATATACAGGATCCATATCCGGCAGAACATGGAATAAAATTGCATGACCTGCCTCATGATACGCAGTAATTCGCTTCTCTTTGTCAGAAACAATGCGGCTCTTTTTCTCAGAACCTATACCAACCTTAATAAACGCCTTCTGAACGTCTTCCTGTATAATGTATTTACGACCCTGCATAGCTGCATTAATAGAAGACTCATTTAATAAGTTCTCTAAGTCAGCACCTGTAAACCCTACTGTTGTATGGGCAATCTGATTTAAATCCACATCCTCACCAAGTGGCCTGTTTTTGGCATGAACCTTTAAAATTTCAATACGTCCACCCACATCCGGACGGTTTACGGTAATTTTGCGGTCAAAACGTCCCGGACGCAGGATGGCCGGATCCAATATATCTACACGGTTGGTCGCTGCCAGCACAATAATACCGGTATTTGCAGTAAAACCATCCATCTCAACCAAAAGCTGGTTCAAGGTCTGCTCACGTTCGTCATGGCCACCGCCCATGCCGGAACCACGTTTTCTGGCAACAGCATCAATTTCATCGATAAAAATAATACAAGGTGCATTTTTCTTGGCATCCTCAAATAAATCCCTTACTCGGGAAGCACCTACACCTACAAACATCTCCATAAAATCAGAGCCTGATACCGTAAAAAACGGTACACCTGCTTCACCTGCAATAGCCTTAGCAAGCAAGGTTTTACCGGTACCCGGAGGTCCCTCCAAGAGCACACCTTTTGGAATTCTGGCGCCCACCTCTGTAAACTTGGCCGGATTTTTCAAAAATTCAATAATTTCCTCCAAATCCTCCTTCTCTTCCTTAAGCCCTGCTACATCCTTCAGCTTTGTATCACTGTCACGTCTTCTGGCACGACTCTTACCAAAATCCATCATTTTTGCATTAGCGCCACCGCTCTGTTGTGCATTCATCATACCAAAGAACATTACAATCAGACCTGCAACAATTAATAGCGGAAGTAAATGGTCAATAAACCAGCTGTCTTCCGGAATGGCCTTTACATATACCGGCACATCCTTCACCTGGTAATCCTGACGTATGTCCTCAATAAGAGCCTCTGCCTCCCCAACATCTGTTACATGAAAGCTATAGCTTGTTCCATCTACCTTCTTTACATGAACCGCACCTGTAGGCACATCCTTACTAGGCTCCAAAGTAACAGAGGCCACCTTACCTGCAATCAAATCCTCTGTAAAATCGCTTTTGGTATAATACGTAGCCTGACTTTTCAAATCATTCAGCCACAGCATGCAACTCAAAAGAGCACCTACCAAAAGCAGATACCAAAACATATTACCACTTCTTCTTTTCAACGAAACTACTCCTCACATTTCTAATCAAATTTTACAACCCCGACATATGGAAGGTTGCGGTATTTCTGAGCATAGTCCAAGCCATAGCCCACCACAAATTCATCTGGAATCTGAAAGCCCACATAATCCACTTTTACAGGCTTTCTGCGCCTTTCAGGCTTATCAAGCAAGGTGCAAAGTCGCAGACTTTCAGGCTTTCTGTCACTTAACATCTCTAACAGATAGCTCAGGGTGTTGCCGGAATCCACAATATCCTCTATAACAATAACATCCCTGCCCTTAATAGACTCATCCAAATCCTTTACAATACGTACAACACCACTGGACTTCGTATCCATTCCATAACTGGAAACGGACATAAAATCCAAAGTAACCGGAACCGTAATTCTTTTTGCCAATTCACAAATAAAGAAAACACTACCTTTTAATACACAAATCAAATGCACTTCCTTGCCTTCATAATCCTTGGAGATCTGTTCTCCCAAAGCCTTAATTCTGGCATCTACTTCCTCTTCGCTTAACAACACTTCAATTCTTTCAGCCATGCACCTTTCCTCCTATGTAAATCTGCAATATTCTCTGGGTTTGTGCCGTAACCTTATAGTAAGCACTGATTCGCTTGCCAAGCACCCAGACAATATGATGTCCGTCGGCCAGTACAAGTAAATTATCACGCATTGCTCTAGGCACTTTCTCATTTACCAGGTAATCCTGCAGGGACTTTCTGGCTCCATCATCCCTAATGGTCAGATAATCGCCCTTTTCCCTTCCTCGCAAGGTTAAAGTCCCAATTATTTTATCATAATCAAACCATTTAGTACAATCATTTTTAGGAATATTTTCCAAATTATTTAAAAAAAGCAGCTTAGTTTCTAATATACTACCATCCGGCAAAAAATATGTCTGATTTGGCTCTATTTTTATTTCCCTAAAAGCTTCTTTTTCTTCAACTGTTTCTGCGTATTTAAAAATCAATCGCTCATAACATTTTATTACAACGCTGTCACCCGGCAGGTCAATAGACTTTTCACCCTCTTTTTCAAGCAACCCCAAAATCGCTTCTACATGGTTCTCGGTAATATCCTTTCGACCATTCAAAAGAATTTCTATAGCTTTCATAATCACTGCCTTTTGCAAAGCCGGATGCACCTTGCACATTTCCGGCACAGACAGACATATTTCCTTCTTCTGAGGGCAACCCTTTTCCTGTGTACTCTGGAAGCTTCCATGCTCTTTTATAAACTCTGTTGCCTGTACATTCAGATAATCCGCTATTTCCCGAAGCTGCCCGGCAGTACTCACCATATGCTGTGTTGCACCGGTCGAAATCTCTTCTGCCAAAGGAAGTATGTGATGGCGGATTTTATTGCGGGTATAAGCATCACTGAGATTGGTTTCATCCGTCACATAGCTCTGCCCTATGCTCTGCAAATACTCCTCTATCTCGTTACGTGTTACCCCCATCAATGGCCGGATAATATCTCCCCGCCTGACAGGAATACTTGTTAATCCCTTAAGCCCACTGCCTCTGAACAGCTGAAAAAGCATGGTCTCTGCCATATCGTTCTGATGATGAGCCACAGCAATCACATCCAATTTAAGCTTATCCTTATACTGCTCAAACAGTGCATACCGAACCTTTCTACCGGCTTCCTCCACAGACAATCCCTGTTCTTCGGCTATGGCAGGTACATCTGCATACTCACAATAAAATTCTACCTGACATTCCTCACAAAGCTTGCTGCAAAAGCAGGCATCCCTCTGCGCCTCTTCACGAATGCCATGATGAACATGTAACGCTGCAAGCCTGAGTCCCATACCATCCCGCAGGCTGCACAAAACCCTCAAAAGCGCCACCGAATCTGCACCGCCGCTTAACGCCACAAGCACCCCTGCTCCCACAGTAAACATTTGATGTTTTTCAATAAATTGTTTCGTCTTTTGCTCTACTTTCATACTCTCAATCAAACTTCTACAAAAAAATTATAAAACTACTATATATAACACTATATATAAAAATCACAAGAAATGCAAGGTACTTAATTTTTCCACATACCAAAAACCAGCACCGACATATCATCCTTAATATTTCCCTTACACAAACCAATGCAGTACTTAAGGATATGTTGCGCCATATCCCGGGGATTTTTGACAGAAAGTCTGCTGATAAATTCCGTCAGCCTTTCTTCCTGACCTATAGCAATCAAGCCATCCAGAATACCGTCTGTCAGCATAATTACATAATCTCCCTCCTCCATTCTGCGCCTCACCACATCCAAATCCATGGTTCTGAAAGCTCCTAAAGGAAGATTTTCTATCCATATTTTTTCTACCAGATAATCCCTTTTGTGAAAGCTTGCTGCAGCACCTATTTTATTAAACTCGCAAACACCCTTATATAAATTCATATCACAAATGTCTAACGTGGACATAGCTGCTTCCTCACCATCCTGCAGCAAAAGCCCATTGAGCACCTGTACGGCTGTTTCTTTCGTATAACCCGCTACCAGAAATTTCTCCATAAAATCCAGCACCTTTTCACTGTGTATACTGGCTTCTCTGCCACTGCCCACACCATCTGCCATGAGGAAAAACACATGCCCGTCTATACCTTCGGAGATTAAAATATTATCTCCACTAATTTCTTCGCCATCTTTCACGGCTGTAGCCTGTCCTGCAAGTACACAATATGCCGGTTCCTGAATAAAAGTAAAGCTTTGATATTCCCTCTCTATAAAGTAGGGACTTTTGACGGATGTCTTTAAACGCATATCGTAATACAAGCCTAAAAGCTCAGCAATATCAGAGGCCGGTATACGCTCCTTATCAGATACCGAACGCATGGTTATTTCCAACACGCCATCCCTGTTTTCATTTTCCATGAAATAAACATGCTTTATTTCCACACCTTCCTTTTTTAAGTAACGATATAATTGCTTAAACTGCTTCTCCTCTGTAGGAACAAATTGGTAACTTTGTGTTGCAACCTGCGATAAATTATCTGCCATATTTAAAAACTGCTCTGCCATAAAATTGTGGTTGTCCAACATCTGCCTATGGTAAATCTTCCCCTGCTTACTCTGTATCTCCTTATGCTCCAATTCACCTTGAAAATTTAAGATTATCTTTGCAATACTGCGATAAGAATCTGCACAATGCATAATCTTCTGCATGCCGTATTCCGGTAATGTAATAATACTTTGTTCTGCTATGTTGCTTTCTTTGCTTTTCATTTTCTGCCTCCTCAAAATAAATATCCGCATCTTAGGGCTATAGTATAAGCCTTTCTTTCTGAAAAGACTGTCGAAACAAAGCAATGAAATAAAAAAACATCAGCAATTTAGCTGCAACATCCTTATTGGTGCCATAACTAAATTAACCGATGCTTTTTCATTAATCCTTTTCCTTAAAGATTATCTCATCCTCATAAACCATACCAAGACGTTCCTTGGCTATCTGCTCATAATACTTCTTGGTCTGAGTACTCTTTTCCAGCTCCTGCAAATCCAGTGTCTCCTGCTGCTCCTTTTCCAAAAGCTCCTGATACTGTGCTTCCTCTGTCTGAAGCTTCTGCCTCTTCTCGTCCAGGGAATTGCAGTTTACAAAAAGTACTGCCGCAAATATAATCAATGTGAATAAAACAATATAAATGGATGTTTTATTGTGATACTTTGTCTGATATGCTGCTCTTCTTGCCATGCACATCCCCCTTCCTGCGTATTTTTCTTAATTTAATAATAGTCATTTTTGGAAACTTCGTCAAGTGCTTCTTTATGACATTTAAAACCTTTCGCACATGGGACAATATGAAATACCCTATACCTACCACATATTTGCTGAAAAGCAGGATATATATGGAAATAACTACCAAAGCTCCCAGTACAGCAAACCATCGCAGTGTTCCATTACTATACGTATGCATTACATAAAAAGTCCTATATGCTGTAAAGCCCCAAAATATCAGGTCCATACACGCCGTCAAAAAAAAATTACATTTCCATACTGTGCGAATTATGCGAAAGAAATCATAGAGTAACCCCATTTCGAGCCCCAGTGCACCCGCATAAAGCAAGATAGCACTTTCCTCTGCCAAAAAAGAAAAGCCTGATATCATTTCCTATTGAAACAGGCGTCCGAAAAACGATTCTGCCTTCTGTCCATAGCTGGAAACATCAGAATATAACAAACTATCCACCGTTCCGCTGATATCAACCTCGCCCTTTTCCAGGGTCAGACGGTTCACATGCAAGTCCCGTCCTTTTACCGTCAGCATTCCTGCCTCTGTCTCTAAAAGCACTTCATTTAAATCAAAGCTGATAACATCCACCACACCATTTACAACAAGAGCACCACGGTTTGTCAACGTCAGCTTATGTAACCCTTTTCCTTGCTTATACAGTTCTTCCATATACCTGTCCCCTCCATACACTTTTTATATTGTATGATGGAGACAGACGGGATAGAACAACTTGTACACAATTTAGGTTAAATATTTAAATAATTCTTTGGCCTCTTCCTTGCGGACTGTCTCGGAAACATCCAAAACCTCAACCTTGACCTCCTTATTTCCAAAGGAAATTGTAATAACATCCCCAACCTTAACATTTGCAGATGCCTTTGCCGGCTTATCATTAATAAATACCCTGCCCGCATCACATGCTTCGTTTGCCACTGTTCGTCTCTTAATCAGTCGACTTACCTTTAAATACTTGTCTAATCTCATTTTACCCTCTTTTACAAAAATGGAGCCCTAAAGGCTCCATAATTGCTTATTAAGCATTGATCATGTCTTTTAATGCTTTACCTGGCTTAAACTTAGGTGCCTTTGCAGCAGCAATCTGCATAGCCTCACCTGTTGCCGGGTTTCTGCCTTCTCTAGCAGCTCTTTCAGATACTTCAAAAGTACCAAAGCCTACTAACTGAATCTTCTCGCCTTTTTTAAGTTCGTTTGATACAACTTCTGTAAATGCTTTTAAAACAGCTTCTGTATCTTTCTTAGATACGCCGCTAACCTCAGCCATAGCTGCAACTAATTCTGTCTTGTTCATTTTTAGATCCTCCAAATAAAATCATTGAAAAGTCGGCCTGCATACGGGGCACTTTGATTTTTACTATAGACGCAAAGTGCCCATTTGTCAAGGTTTTTGGCACATTCTACCCTACTTTTTTGCTGATTTTTATATAATAGTTTATATTATGCTTCTCAAAGTGTTATTTATAAAATTTTCTCTACATTTTTCAAGCTCCAAAAGCCTTTCCAGCTTCTCCATATTTTTTTCCGGCATAAAAGATTTCTTGCTGTTAAAATAAAAATTTGCTATTTTCCAAAACTTCTCAGGGTACGCAAATCGATATATCATCGAGATTCTTTCGATGCAAGGGAGCGGGCGCTCCCTCTCATAAAGCTCCAAAATCTCCTTACCCGTACTGCAATCCCAGTTACTTTTTTCCAGTAACTTACGCAAGAATAAATACAAATCCCTGCATGGGAAATCCGCCATATATTTTTCGAACTGTAAAATCATAACCTCATTATAATTCATCCATACATTATGATGATTATAGTCACCATGACAAAATTGCAGCCCTTGATCATCCTGCTCACAATATTTCTCGTATTCCTCCCATGCTCCCTCAACCTCTAATGCTTTTTCAAAAAACAAATTATAATTACTGCTTAAAAAGCGCTCAAATTCATTTTTTTGACGTTTTTCTTTTAAATACCTGCGAATCCTTCTTAACTCTGTATTCCTTTTTGCAAATTCCCGCTTTAAACTATATGGTACTACAGATTGAATTAACTCTTTGTCTGTTATACACATGCCCTTATGCATTCTTGCCATAGTAGTGACTGCCGTACTGCATTCCCTGTCATCTTTAATATTACATTCTCTGCCCTCCATATAAGTCTGCAGAGTATATGTACGCTCTTCATAGTCCTTTACAAAAATTCCACCCTCTTTATTGGGCACGATTTCCTGAACCATTACCCCTGTTTGATTATAAATCCGGCTTGTCAACGCCTTCTGTATACAAGCTCTCTCTTCACTCCCTTTGTATTCCTTTAAAACATAATCTCCCTCTTTACAATTTATAATCCAATTACCCCTGCCTTTTCGGACACCTTTTATTTCTAAATCATATTGTTCCAACGTATTTAATGCCTGATCCACCATAACCCTCTCCCTTCTTCATCGATTCCTCACGCAAAATCGGACTGCCTATCTCATCTTATGAAGAAGCTCGCGTAATTATGAAAATATACAAAACAAGATGAGGCTAAATATAGCCCCATCTTTTAATCAACTCCATTAAGGATCCCTTATCATTCATATCAGGATTCTCCAGCACTACCTCCAACAAGTGATTTAATGCCTGACCTATTTCCTGTCCCGGCTTCATGCCTGCCTGTATTAAATCTCTGCCGCTTACCGCCAAAGACTTCAGGCTGATACACATGCCCTGATCCAGTACGTCCTGATAGCTGGTCCTAAGCTGTTCCAGCTTAACTAACTTTGAATCTCTTTGTAATTCACTTTGTGCCATTACATCTGCATACTTTATGTCCAGCAGCATAGGAAAATTATCCAAATGAACCTTATTAATCAGCTTACGTGTAAATACCGGTGTGGCACTCACCGAATTACCATAATCATGATACACAATCAGCAAAGAAACACGGTCGATCGTCTCATTGTCAAATCGCAGACGCTTAAGTATTTTCCTTGCCAGCTCGCTTCCCAATGTTGGGTGACCATAAAAATGGTCCACGCCCTCCTCATCTGTAGTCCGTGTTGCAGGCTTCCCCACATCATGCAACAACATGGCAAGCCGCAAAATCTTACTACATGGAACAAGCTCCATAGCCTTAATCGTGTGCATACCTACAGAATACAAATGATGGGGATTATTTTGCGGAGTATTCATCATCATATCAAACTCCGGCAAAAACACTCTGGTAATTCCCAATTCATAAAGCTTCAACATATACTCCGGATGCCCGGAAGTCAAAAGCTTGACTAATTCAACCTGTATACGCTCCACACTGATACGATCCAAGGTATGGGCAAGCTCCCTGATTGCAACCTCCGTCTGTGCCTCTATTTGATATCCCAGCTGTGCTGAAAATCGAACAGCCCTCATAATACGAAGTGCGTCCTCTGAAAAACGCTCCTTGGCGTTGCCTACACAACGAATAATACCATTTTTTAAATCCTCCTGACCACCAAACAAATCAATCAGTCCTTTGGCTTCATTGTATGCCATAGCGTTGATGGTAAAATCACGTCGTCTTAAATCCTCTGATAAAAGTGAGGTGAAATTTACTTCCTTTGGATGTCGGCTGTCCTCATACTCTCCATCAATACGATACGTAGTAACCTCATAGCATTCCTTTTTTATCAGAACGGTAACTGTACCATGCTGAATACCGGTATCTACCGTATGGTGAAACAACTGCTTAATCTCCTCCGGCTTGGCAGAGGTAGTAATATCCCAGTCATCCGGTTCACGCCCTAAAATAGAATCTCTGACACAGCCGCCTACTGCATAGGCCTCAAATCCTGCTTGTTCAATTGTACGAATAATAGCTTGTACTGAATTTGGAAGCTGAATTTTTAACATCTCACTTTTACTCCTTTCCCATTCGTCAATTTTATCACATTTTGGCGAAAAGGGAAAGTAAAAGATAACATAATCTATCTAAATATGTATTCCACCCCGGCAAACCGCACCTTGTCCCCTTGCTTTAAAACATAGCTTGTTCTCGGTTCCAGACATTTTTCATTGACCCAGGTCCCATTTGTTGAATTCAAATCCTCCAGGATGCACTCCCTGCCTTCCTTTACAATCATGGCATGAATACGACTTACACCTGCCTGCTGCAACAGAACCTGTGCCTTTTTAGGGTCTTTGCCAATAACCTTTCTAGTATCGCCAATATAAATATATTGTGGCTCACTTTCCTGTAAATTATACAAAACACCCTCATTACTTTCTATGGAAATAATCTGCGTACCACCATCTTCCTGAGTACTGCTTCTGCTCAAAGTCTCATACTCTTCTATATACTTTGATTTTTGCTGCAATTCTCTTTCCTTTTCACGTTGCTTTTCCTGTCTACGTACATGAATATTCAATACCAGTAAGACTCCACCCGTTGCAACACAGAAAAATATCTTTAACAAGGTAATCGGTTTCCAGACAAACAAACACCCTACATCTAATAGGAATAGCACAAGTAACCCGTATTTTAAATTACGAAATTCCTTGCCGGCCACCTCCGAGCTCGTATCCTGAGATATCATAACCGTCTCTCCCTCAGAAAAAGGGTCTATTGCTTCCTGTTGTTTCAAAGACTCAAAAGGAACCGTTGCTGTCTCTGAGGTATCCTGCCCGCAATCACCTAATAATACTGTTAATAGCCTTTCCATCTCTCCCGCCAGATAAAAATGTTCTTTTTGCTCCAACAAGCGCTCGTATACATTATACAATTCTTCTACCAGCAAATTATCCTGATAATCCAAATACTCAATACAAAACTCCAACAATTGCTCGAGCTGCTCATAAACCTCTCCGGTTGGCCCAAAGGTATACAAAAATTGTGGCTCCTCTTCATTGGAAGAAAGCATTATGTATTTGGGCAAAAACACAATACACCCTAAATTCAATGCATACTCTGACAGCTCCCTACAAAGCTTCATCACAGCCCTCACCAATGAAATCATAAGAGCTCTCTTCAGCTTCTGCGTCTGCAGACAAACATCCAGAGACTGCATTCCGCTTACCTCATAATACAAATATTGCACTCCATCCTCACTTCTTTGATGAAAAGGTAATAAGCTACTCAGCGTATTATAGGTACACATTTGATACTCATAGGATTTCTCCACTCCCAAAACACATGCCACTCTGATATAACTCTTTTGATTTCCACGAATAAAACTAATTTCCTGAATCACTTGACTGCTCCTCCTTATCTGATAAGCCTTCCAAAAAATTACGACCTGCCTTACATAACCGCAACGTATCTACAGGGCTGATAGTCGAAATCTGACAATTTGCATTTAAATTCCATGTATCCGCACCAATACCTGCCACCGAAAAAGGATTGGCCATCTGTCCATTACTACGGATGTAAATATAATTTCCATGTACCTGATATGTACTGCAAAGCTCCTCAGCCAATATATATTTATGATAGAGCTGTCCTTCCTTTTCCTGTAGCCTGGTTACCTTTTCTGCCGGGTCCATTGCTGTCAAACGACTGCCCTCCACCCCCAGCATGTATGCATTTGCCTGTAATACACATCGATTGTGTAAAAACAAGCCCATATATATCAGGTAAGTGTACAAAAGTAATAGTACAGGTATTAACAGTGTATATTCTATTGTTACAAAAGCTCCCACGGTTTTCTTTCTCATAAGCTCATCCCCACATGCACTATTGTCAAAAAAGGAATAAAGGGAATACGGATATGTTTTCTTTTATAAAAAAGCTTTAAAACCACTCCAAATACTGCTGCCAGGAGAAATCCCAGCATCAGCCAAATGCATGTCCTTTTCCATCCATAAACAAGTCCATAACACACACTGAGTATGCAATCTCCAATGCCAATACTTTTGGGTAACAACAACGCTACAACCACCAACAAAATACCCGGAAACGCTGAAAATATTATTTCCAAAAGGCCGACATGCTGCCTCACTCCATATACCATACTGCTTAAAAGTAACATAACTAATACCCAAACAGGCAACACTTGCTTTCGGATATCCTCTATGCTAAGTACTGCCAAACATCCACCTACAACATAACTCATTCCTCATCTGCTCCTTCCTCCTGACCACACCTGCTGCAAAGAGGCCAATCTGCAACTTCTTCCGGAGTAACCATATAAATGGTACGCTTTAGCCCCGAACAGGAGAGCTCCATATGATATCGATCTCCTGTTGCAGTAATGTAATAGGTGCTTACTTCCTCCTCTTCTTCGCAGCACTTACTGCATGCCGTATACCTTCCTCCCGAATTATTACGCTTATCCCAAAGATCTTTTGCATCCACACTTTTTATAGACAGCTTCAAATGTGTGCAGCTTTTGGTCAAATGATAGACACTCCCGTTTTCCGTAATATAAACATATTCTGCCTCCTCTTCATTCTCCCCCAAAGAATACCCTGTCCACAGCCTGCCATAATAACGATTACTCATAGACACACTGGTTCCTGCAAAGGAAAATAAAGGCTCCACCGTATATCGGGCTAATATGAGAAGGCTATCCTCTCTGGTATTGATATGTGAACCAAGAAAGGATATCCCCTCTGCCCCGTCTCGTATGGTTTGCGCAAATAGTGGGGCATCACACTGCCCCCTGACCTGCGATGCCAAATATATTTCTGAAAATGCCAAGGCCGAGATTACCTCTTTTCCTAAATGAAACTCCTCCCCTGAATCCATTACCTCGTCATACACATTCCCTAAAATACTTACTGGCTCTCCCACTGCTTTTACTGCGTATAAAACACCGCTATACACCCACAGATAATTTAGTAAAGACATAATCTCCAAAAAGCAAAAAAGAAATATAGGTATTGCAATGGAAGCCTCTATACTAACACTTGCCTTCACTTTTACGGATAATTGAAGAGATACTTTTTTCAGACCGGCAAAGCTTTTTGATAATAGAGAGAGTATGACTTGATATATTTTGCCATTTACTTGGAGAGTCTCTTTTTTAAT
>JAZRRW010000105.1:0-20158 GCA_045651105.1 Lachnospiraceae bacterium | reverse complement strand
GACGAAGCAGATCAAGCGGTTGCAATCGAGCAGATATGCTTTCCGCCCAATGAGGCATGCTCAGAAAAGAGTATGAAGGAGCGAATAGCAAAGGCACCGGAGTTGTTTTTAGTGGCAGTGGATAAAGAGACGGGAAAGCTTGCCGGATTTTTAAATGGAGTGGCAACAAATGAGCAGGCGTTTAGAGATGAGTTTTTTACGGATATTACTTTGTATGAGCCGGAAGGAAGTCATGTGATGTTGTTGGGTCTGGATGTATTGCCGGAGTATCGAGGACAAGGACTTGCTAGGGAGATTGTACAGCAATATGTGAATCGAGAGAGGGCAAAGGGACGTCGTGCTTTGGTCTTGACCTGTCTGGAGTCTAAGGTAAAAATGTATGAAAAGATGGGCTTTCACGATCATGGCATAGCAAATTCTACCTGGGGCGGAGAAGAATGGCACGAAATGAGTTTACAAATTGAAAATATTAATATATTATAAAGGATAGTGTATATTGCAAGAAAAGCTATGCAATATAAAATTAAATTTTTAAGAGGTGACTTATGAAGCAAGAAAAAAATTCAGTTATGCATTTTGTGATAAGGGTGCTGCAGGGAGCTTTAATAGGACTGGGTGCAGTACTGCCGGGTATTTCAGGTGGTGTACTTTGTGTTATTTTTGGTATTTACAAGACGATTATGGAATTTCTGGCAGACCCGTTCCGCAAGTTTAAGACCCATGTACCGAAGCTTATTCCGGTTGGAATTGGTGGAGTTATTGGCTTTTTAGGAATTGCCAATGTTCTTTCCTTTTTGTTGGATAAATATCCGGCACCTTCTGTATGTTTGTTTATCGGTTTAATTGGCGGTATGCTGCCATCTCTTTTCAGAGAAGCCGGTGAGCAGGGCAGAAGCAAGGCGTCCTACATATCTATGGCTGTGGCAATGGTGATTGTTTTTGCGTTGCTGATAAGCTTACAGGTATTTTCAGTGGTGATTACACCTAATTTCCTGTGGTATGTATTTTGTGGTGCATGTCTGGCATTGAGTGTTATTGCTCCGGGTATGAGCTTTTCAACATTGCTGATGCCTTTGGGATTATATGAGCCATTTGTGGCAGGTATCGGTCATTTGGATTTTGGTGTTTTGATACCGGGTGGTATCGGTGGTCTGGCAACGGTTATCTTATTTGCTAAGGCTGTAGATTCCTTATTTAACAATCACTACTCTGTTGCCTTCCATGCAATTGTAGGTATTGTTATTGCGGCTACTGTTATGATTATCCCGTTTGCAAGCTTTACCGTATCTGTAACAAGCTTCCTTGTGAATATTATTTGCCTGGTGGTTGGTATTGTTGCAGCACTTTTCTTAGATAAATTCAATCAGAAATTTGCGGTATAGGATTTTTGATTGAGGTGTGGGCTTAGCATAAAGAGATTATAAAATGTATTAATACAAGCAGGATGCAAGGAGTATTTTGCTGTCATGATCATTGGCAGAGGTACTTCGTGCATACCTGCTTTTATTGACACCTTTATATTAGAAAGTGTTCATATTTGTATCTGTATCAGAACCAGTCAGGTTGTTCGCTACCAGAGGCAGAATAGGATAAAGTCCTTCATAACTGTCTCTTTCATCTTCGTTAGCGGGTGCCATTGGAATCAGTCCGGTACAATCCTGAGTAGCAGCTGATTGTAAATAATCGTACGCGGCAAATTCTTTTGAATTCGGCATTTCTTCTTTCATGAAAAGGTCCTCCTTTGTTAAATATTTTTTTTAGTATTTGGATAGAAGAAGTAAAATATGTATAACAAAATTTGTTATGTCTTTTATTGGAATGTTTTTAAAGTAAAAGGCGAATACTATGGACAGAAAAAGCGAGGACAGGATAATTTATGAAATCATTATGGCGACAAGAGACAGGGCATATAAAGAATAGCCAACGGGTATCAGAGGAAGAGGCGCAGAAAATACACTGGGATGTTATTGTAGTAGGTGCAGGTATGGCAGGGCTTCTAACTGCTTATTATCTGAAAGAACAGGGTAAAAAGGTTTTGGTTCTCGAGGCAAAGGAAATTGCATCCGGTCAGACGGAGCGGACTACCGCAAAGATTACCAGTCAACATGGTCTGAAGTATAGTAGCCTTATAAAATCTGTAGGTGCCCAAAAGGCCAAACTGTATGCTCAGGCAAACGAGGCTGCCATAGAAGCGTATGATAAGCTTGTAAAAGAGAAAAAAATAGATTGTCAGTTTGAAAGAGTCCCATCTTATTTGTATACCACTCAGGATGCGGCTTTGCTTCATGAGGAGGCAGCAGCGGCCGCATTTCTAGGCATCGATGCTCTTTTTACAAAGGAAACAGAGCTGCCCTTTGAGGTGGAAGGTGCTGTATGCTTTCGTAATCAGGCGCAATTTTCTCCCTTAGAGTTTGTACGGCATATTTCAGCGGAGTTAAATATACTGGAACATACCTGGGTTATAAAAATCAGGGGCAACAAGGTTCTTACGAAGAATAGTATGTTTCTGGCAGATAAAATAGTAGTTGCTACGCATTATCCTATTGTAAATGTGCCTGGATTTTATTTTATCAGGCAGCATCAGGAAAGGAGCTATGTACTGGCACTTTCAGGCTGCAAGAAAATAGAAGGCATGTATTATGGTATTGATAAAGGGGGACATTCTTTCAGACAGGCAGGAGAATATTTGTTGCTGGGCGGTAGCTCCGGTCGAACCGGTGAAATAAACTGCGGAGCGGCCTATGACATGCTGAAAAAAGCAGCAGCGGAGTATTATTCAGATTGTAAGGAAGAGGCTCGATGGGCAGCCCAGGACTGCATGCCCCATGATGGCATTCCTTTTATTGGCAAATACTCTGTTTTTACACCTCATCTTTATGTGGCAACGGGCTTTCAGAAGTGGGGCATGACTTCGTCCATGATTGCAGCCATGGTTTTACGGGATGAGCTGTGCGGAGTGGAAAATCCATATGCAGAGCTGTTTAGTCCGCAGAGAATAAATTTCCGTGCTTCCTATAAAAACTTTCTTCATGATGTAGGCATGAGCACAAAAGGGCTTACAAAGGGACTTTTTCATAAAAATGGTCCGCGATGCTCTCATATGGGCTGTGAGCTTGTATGGAATCCGGAGGAGAAAAGCTGGGATTGCCCATGCCATGGCTCGAGATTTACGGAGGAAGGGAAGGTTTTGGATAATCCGGCGAAGAGGGATTTATCTCTTTGAGAGTAGGTGGAATGGTTATACCCAGTTATACCCTTGACGAATTGTGGAATTAGGGGTATAATTGGGTATAACTAATGGTGGAGGTGTTATTATGGAACAGTTTGATAGAGTCGAGCGTATTAACGAAATTGAACGTGAAATTGCGTTGTTGCCCCCAGGCAGTATTGTAGCAAAGAAGATAAAGGGAAAAGAGTATTATTATCATCGCATTACTCAAAATCAAAAACGCAGAGAACTCTATGTAGATTTTGAACAAGTACAAGAACTCCGAAATCAGATTGAAAAAAGAAAGCAATTAGAATCCGAACTGAAGAAATTCAAGAAAATGGTTCCTTCTTCGGAATCTGAAAAAGAAAAGATGGATATACATAAGTTCTCGACGTATGTCCGTATTGGAGCTCAGCTTAAAAGCTTAGCTTCTCCTGTTAAAAAATATAAACGGCGCGAATGTTATTCTGTACTGCATGATTTCGTGTTTGGTGAACATCAGGACAAAGTATTTATTCTCTATGGTCTTAGAAGAACCGGAAAAACTACGTTGATTCGGCAAATATTATTGGATATGACAAACGAGCAATTGGCAACAACGGCATTTATTCAGGTCAAAGCAAAGGATACTTTGTCTGAAATTAACGCGGATTTGAGATATCTGGAGGAGCAAGGCTACAAGTATGTGTTTATTGATGAAGTTACCCTTATGGAAGACTTTATTGAAGGAGCTGCACTTTTTTCTGATATTTATGCCAGTAGCGGTATGAAGATCGTGTTGTCAGGTACAGATTCTCTCGGTTTTATTTTTACGGAATACGAGCAACTTTATGATCGCTGTATTCTTTTGCACACTACCTTTATTCCTTATCGTGAATTTGAAACAGTTCTTGGTATCAAAGGTATTGATGAATATATTCGATATGGTGGTACGATGAGCATGGGGGGTATAAATTATAACGAAAAATCTTCCTTTGCCACCAGTAAGAATGCTGGCGAATATATTGATAGTGCTATTGCTCGCAATATCCAGCACTCTCTGAAATATTATCAAGAAGGTGGTCATTTCCGTCATTTATATGAATTATATGAGAAAGGCGAATTAACAAGTGCCATTAACCGTGTTGTAGAAGATATTAATCATCGGTTTACGAAAGAAATTCTTACGAAGACATTTAAATCCAATGATTTGGCTGTTTCTGCGCGTAAAGCAATGTTGGATATTCTTAACAAGGAAGAACAAACCATTGAAATTGATGAAACGCATGCATATCAAATTAAGGAATATTTAATGCTGCTCGACTTGATTATTGAAGTGGATTTGCTGCATTTTCCTGATGTCAACCATCGTGAAAAGATTACTGCAATCAGTCAGCCGGGGATGCGTTATGCTCAGGCGGATGCTCTTGTGAACAGTCTTTTGCTTGATGAAAAGTTTAATGCACTATCTGCCGTTTGGCGTAATCGAATTCTGGAGCGTATTCTAGGCGAAATTAGGGGAAGAATGATGGAAGATATTGTTCTGCTCGAAACCAAGCTTGCAAAACCTAAAAAGCAAGTCTTTCAATTGCAATTTGCTGTTGGTGAGTTTGATATGGTAGTTTATGATCCCAACACAATTTCTTGCGAGATTTATGAAATTAAGTATAGTAAGGAAGTTGTTCCAAATCAGTATAGACATCTTATCAATGTAGAGAAATGTGCCGCAACAGAACATCGCTATGGTACCATTACCGGCCGGTATGTTATTTATCGTGGTGAAGAAGTGGAGTCTGATGGTGTACAGTATCTTAATGTGGAGAAGTATCTTAAAGGGGTGTAATTTGGCAAGCGGTATTTATCAAGGAGATCACACAATATGAAAACTTTAAGCAAAAAATTCTGGACAGCCCTTGTGCTATTTGGTCTTATCGGGCAGGTGGCATGGGTTGTGGAAAATATGTATTTGAACGTATTTATTTACAAGATGTTTCATGCATCTGCAGCAAATATTTCTATGATGGTAAGTGCCAGCTCTGTTGCGGCAGCGGTGACTACTATATTAATTGGAGCTTTGTCGGATTACGTTGGAAAGCGCAAAATTTTTATCTGTGGCGGCTATCTGGTGTGGGGTATTTCTATTCTGGGCTTTGGTCTGGTACGAATGGATATTCTGACGCCTCTTTGCGGCAGTGTGGCAGGTGCGGCAGCTCTGGGTGTCAGTCTGGTGATTATTTTGGACTGTGTTATGACATTCTTCGGCTCCGCGGCTAATGATGCTGCATACAATGCGTGGCTGACCGATGTAGGAGATGAGTCCAATCGTGGCAAGATTGAAGGCATTAATGCCATGATGCCACTGGTAGCCATTCTGGTAGTATTTGGCGGGTTTATGGGCTTTAACCTGGATTTGGCTTCCAGCTGGTCTTTGATTTTTGCAATTATTGGTGTTGTTGTCATTGTACTTGGTGTGGCAGGCTTTTTCCTGATTGAGGAGGTGCCGGCAAAGGAAGGCAGGGAGCGAGAGCATTATACATATTTGCAAAACGTACTTTACAGCTTCCGTATCAGTACTTTTAAGGAAAATAAGCTGCTTTATGCCGTAATAGCAGCCTTCGCGGTGTTTGGTATTTCCATCAACACCTATATGCCTTATTTGATTGTATATTATGAGAAATCTCTGCAAATGACCAATTACGTAATCGTACTGGCACCGGCGATTATACTGGCAGCTGTTTTTACGGCTGTTTATGGTACGCTGTATGATCAGCTGGGCTTTCAGAAAAGCGTGTGGCCTTGTGTAGGGATGCTTTGTGCGGGCTATATTATTTTGTATTTTAGTGTAAGTACCTTGCCGGTATTTCTTGGTTCCTTACTGATGATGTGCGGATATTTGTCCGGCATGGCAGTATTCGGAGCCAAAATTCGTGACCACATTCCGGAAAATATGGCAGGGCGTTTTCAGGGCATCCGTATTATCGGGCAGGTGCTGATACCGGGGGTAGTGGGTCCTTCTATTGGTGCTTTTGTGCTCCGTAATGCAGAGCAGATTGAAAATAATGACGGTACCTTTTCCTTTTTGCCGAATAAAAATATCTGGTTGGCAGCGTTTGTGGTGGCGTTAGCGCTGTGCGTGGTGCTTTGGGCAGTTTTTTATATGGTGCGCGTGGGACATTATGAGCTGTGGAGTGAGGCCGGGGAAAGCTTATATGGTAGGCAACAGGCTCGGGCGGCAGAATCAGGGGTGTCGTTAGCTAAAGGCTGGTCAGACACCTACCCTCGTCCGCAGATGAAGAGAGAGGGATATCTGATTTTAAATGATAACTGGACCTTGAATGGTAAACCAATTAATGTGCCATTCCCGCCGCAGTCTCAATTGTCCGGTTACGGAGACCGTGTGGGTTCTAAACTGGTGTACGAGACCACCTTTACCATACCGGAGGCTTTTACAAAGGAGCGAATTCTTTTGCATTTTGGTGCGGTGGATCAGGTTGCAGAGGTGTACGTGAATGATACCTTGGCGGGCAAGCATGAAGGAGGATACCTGCCTTTTAGTCTTGATATTACAGCTTTGGTGCAAAAAGGGCAAAGCAACAGACTGACTGTGAAGGCAGTGGACAGGTTAAAACGTAAGTATCCTTACGGCAAGCAGTGCAAGAAACGCGGTGGTATGTGGTATACACCGGTCAGCGGTATCTGGCAAAGTGTATGGTTGGAAAATGTGCCGGCTTCTTACATAGAACGGGTGGTGCTGACCCCGGATTTGGAAGGTGTGGATATCGCCTTAAAGATTGTTGATAGTTTGAGTGAAGAACGGAAGCAGGCTGATACGTTGCAAGTCGCTACGACACAGAACTTTAGGGCTATTATTACTTTAGAAAATGGGGAGATAATTGAGCAGCAGTTTGATGCTAACACAGGTCACATTACTCTTACAGGTCATGTGGATAAAAGTGGTCAAATATACATTCCACAATTATGGTCTGTGGACAACCCATATCTATATAGCATGAAGATTTTAGCTGGCGAGGATGAGGTGGAAACTTATTTTGCCCTTCGGACCATTTCCATACAAAAGGTGGATGGTATAAATCGTGTCTGCCTGAACAACAAACCGATTTTCCTGCATGGCGTGTTGGACCAGGGATACTACTGCGATGGTATTTTCCTGCCGGCGGAGCCTGAGGAATATGAGCGCGATATTCTGCGTATGAAGGAGCTGGGCTTTAATATGCTGCGTAAGCATATTAAGGTGGAGCCGGAGGCGTTTTATTATTATTGTGACAAGCATGGCATGCTGGTAATGCAGGACATGGTGAATAATGGCGGGTATTCCTTCCTTTTTGATACAGCACTTCCTACCATTGGTATGAAGACCAGAGCAGATGTAAGAAGGCGTACGAATGAGACCAGACGTATCTTTAAGGCGCATACGAAGGAAACAATGGAGCATTTATATAATCATCCAAGTATTGTGGCATACACAATTTTCAACGAGGGCTGGGGACAGTTCAACAGTGACGAGCTGTATGATTATGTAAAGAGTGTGGACAATACCAGACTGGTGGATGCTACGTCCGGCTGGTTCGCGCAGTTAAAGAATGATTTCGACAGTGAGCATATTTATTTTAAAACTACACCGCCAACTATAAAGGAAAGACCATGCTTCGTATCAGAGTGTGGTGGCTATTCCATGATTGTGGACGGTCATTATTACAGCAAGTACAATACCTATGGCTACGGTGGCACGGAGGATAAAGAGGCTCTTACTGATATGATTGTGAAGATGTATGAGGAGATGATTATTTCCGGTCTGGATAAGGGTATTTGCGGCTGTGTATACACACAGTTAAGTGATGTTGAGGATGAAGTGAACGGACTTTATACTTATGATAGGAAGGTGTGTAAGGTGGAGGTAGAGAAGCTGCAGAAGGTGGCTGGGGAGATTTATAGGCATTTTTAGAAAAAAGTGAGGGGACTGTTCGGCAGTCCCCTTCGTTCATAAGATGAAGTTATATTATTTCATAATGATACCACGTCTCAGAATGGAACGGCACATCCTTTTCTAAAATCGGTTTGTCAAATTCCGGTGCATCCGTATTAATAGCATTTACATAGTACTGGCTTTCGAAACAAATGCCGGCACCTTTGCCATAGTCGATGCCGCCTTTGCCGTTCTTGGCGTTTAAGCCGTTGGCTGTATAAATCTGAATGCCCGGTAAGTCGGTATGTACATGCATTCTGATACCGCTCTTTTCGCCGGTGCAGGTAATGCGAGGCTGAGCCAGTGTGTGGTGCGGCTCCTTACAGAAATTGTCATCCAGAGGGTATGTTACAGGGCGGGCGGTAGTGTAATCAAAGTGTGTGCCTGCTACGTCTAATAATTTACCGGTAGGAATATCGTTCACTGTTTCGGTAACCTTAGTGCTGTCTACATACATGATATGGTTCCAGATGGTGCCGCTGTCGTGACCGTTTAAGTTAAAGTAAACATGGTTGGTTGGGTTGAAAACAGTTTTGGCATCGCTGACTGCGTCATAAATCAGCTTAACGTTGTTATCCTCAGTGAGTTGATAGGTTACGGAAAGCTTTAAGTTGCCCGGCAGACCCTGGTCACCATCAGGGCTGAATAAGGAAAATTTTACAGCGTTGTTTGCCTCTAATACTTCTGATTCCCAAATACGTTTGCCGTAATAGTCCGGACCGCTGTGGATATTGTAGTTTTGAGCAGGATTGGTCACAACTATTTGATGGGTTACACCGTCCAGTGTATAAGAACCGCCGGCCATTCGGTTGGCATGTCGACCCACGATGGCTCCCAGTTGACCGGAATTCACTTCAAAGCCTGTAACGGTATCGTAGCCAAGAACAGTATCAATCAGGCCGCTTGAAGTAGTAATCTTTGCACTTACCCAAGTGGCGCCAAAATCGGTCACTTCCAGTATAAATCCATTTTTGTTTGTAATTGTAAATAAAGTAGTTTGTTCTCCTTTAGCAGTAGTTCCAAAGGACTTGCTTGTAATTGCCATAATGTTCTCCATTCCGTCGCATTGTGTGCGGCAAAAAATTGTTGTATATTATTATAAACGTTAGGAAGAGGTTTGAAAAGGGGTATAAAAAATTTTAAGCAATATAGGTGAGATTTAATAGAAAAATAGTAATGATTACTATATTGACAAAATATAGAAAAAATGGTACTATACAATAAAGTTAGAAATGACTAACCAGCATTATAGGCATATAATATAATGGAACAGTTTTGATATAGGAGAAAATCATATGACAATAGAAATATTACAAGGAATTTTATTACCGTTTTTGGGAACTTCGTTAGGTGCAGCCTGTGTATTTTTTATGAGAGGTGCTATGAATATGACCCTACAAAGGGCACTGACTGGTTTTGCAGCAGGCGTTATGGTGGCAGCAAGTGTGTGGAGCTTGTTGATACCGGCCATGGACCAGGCGTCCGGTATGGGTGTGTGGAGCTTTGTTCCGGCAGTAGCAGGTTTTTGGATGGGTATCGTATTTCTTCTAGCCCTTGACAGGGCGATTCCACATTTGCATCTGAACAGTGATTCTGCAGAGGGCCCAAGGAGCAAGCTGCCTCGTTCCACCATGATGGTGCTGGCAGTAGTGCTTCATAATTTACCGGAGGGAATGGCCGTGGGCGTAGTTTACGCAGGCTTGATTACGGAGAACGCAGGATTGTCACTGGCGGGTGCGCTGGCATTATCTATAGGAATTGCTATTCAAAATTTTCCGGAAGGAGCAATTGTATCCATGCCCCTTAGAGCGGAGGGCGTTAGCAAGCCAAAGGCTTTTTTGATGGGGTTGTTGTCCGGTGTGGTGGAGCCTATAGGTGCCTTTTTAACCATTCTGGCAGCTACCTATGTGGTGCCGTTTTTGCCGTATCTGTTAGGCTTTGCGGCAGGAGCTATGATTTACGTGGTTGTTGAGGAGTTAATTCCTGAAATGAGTGAGGGTGAGCATTCTCATATAGGAACCATAATGTTTGCAGCAGGCTTTGCATTGATGATGGCATTGGATGTTGCGTTGGGTTAATATTTACTTGAAAAAATTACTTTGGCATGTTCTGTTAAAATATTAAGAATTAGGTGGAAATATTTTGTCTGGGGAGTTATAATAATAAAAAGGTCTTGTTGAGGTTTGTGGCAATGACTGGAGTTGAGGAGGACATAATATGCCAAAATATATATTAGGTGCAAGAGGACATGATTATGGAAGGGGTAAAGCAAAGGATGTATTTTCCCGCATCAGACAGGATGGCTGGTCTTGCACGCAGCTGGCCTTTAAGAAGCTGATTGAGGGGGTAAGTAGTTACGAGGATGTTACACCTGAGCTTGTAAATGAGGTACAGGCAGCAATGAAGGAGGTACCATTAGATGTTGCTGTTCTGGGTACATATGTGGAGTTGGGAGCCTTGGATGATGTGAAGCGTGACAAAGAGGTAGCAGACTTTATTAGTCAGATTTCAGTATGTAAGGAGCTTCATATCCCTTGCATGGGCAGTGAAACTACTTCTATCAGCAGGTTGCCGGCAGGCGTGACGCATGAAGATGCCTTGAAGGTACTTTTAAAGAGTCTGGAGACAATTATGCCTGAAGCAGAGCGTCAGGGTGTAAATGTAGCTCTGGAGCCGGTATGGGCACATACTATGAATAGTGTAGAAACTACACGCAGGGTTTTAGACAGTATTCAAAGTCCTAATTTAAAGATTATTTTTGATCCGGCCAATTTAATGGGGCCGGAATGGGTAGATAAACAGGATGTGCTTTACGGAAGTGCCATGGAGAGCTGGGGTGAGCTGGTTATGGCAGTACATTTTAAGGGCGTTTGCTATGATGAGAACGGCCGCAGATCCTGTCGCTTAGAGGATTCCATCGTGGATTACGGAGCAGTCTTTGATGCTATGAAGGGATTGCCGCAGGAGGTCATTCCGGTGCTCCGTGAAGAAGCGGTACCTATGATTGCTAAGCAGGATCAGGCGTTTATGAAACGGTTTATGGAAAGATAGATTTTGATCAAGAACTCCGAGCAAGTTACAGGGAGGAAGCATGGGCGACAAGCAACACCAAAACATAAAGAACAACTTCATGATGAAGCTTGCAGCTTTTATTGTAGATAAGCGCAACCTGTTTTTCCTTCTGGTGATTCTGGGGATAGTTTTCTCTGCCTTTTCCGTAAGCTGGGTAAAGGTAGAGAATGATCTGGTGGAGTTTCTGCCGGCTGATTCTGAGACCAAGCTGGGCATGGAGATAATGGAGGAGCAGTTTATTACGCTGGGAACAGCCCAGGTAATGATTGCCAATATTACATACGAGCGTGCTTTGGAGCTGTCAGAGGATATTTCTGAAATCGAGGGTGTGCAGAGTGTGACCTTTGATCAGACTACAGCACACTATAATAATGCCTCTGCTTTATTTACAATTAGCTTTGATTATGAGCAGTATGATAAAAAGTGTGAAGTGTCATTAAATGAGGTAAAGGCGCTATTAGCCGGATATGATGTGTATGTAGGTTCTGAAATCGGTTATTCTCTGCCTGACATTATTGCAGGTGAGGTAGAGGTAATTATGGTTTATGTGGCCATTATTATTTTAGTGGTGCTGCTGATAACCTCACAAACCTACGCAGAAATCCCGGTGCTTCTGCTTACCTTTGTGGTGGCAGCTATTTTAAATATGGGCACCAATTTTATTATGGGTACGATTTCCTTTGTGTCCAATTCCGTCACGACGGTTTTGCAACTGGCATTATCCTTGGATTATGCAGTGATTTTGTGTAATCGTTACAAGGAGGAGCATCAGACGCTGTCCATCCGCGATGCTGTTGTTGCAGCACTGAGTAAGTCAATTCCTGAAATTACTGCCAGTAGTATGACTACTATAGGCGGTTTGTTTGCCATGCTGTTCATGCAGTTCAAAATAGGCCCGGATATGGGTATCAATCTGATTAAATCAATTTTCTTCGCTTTATTTTCCGTATTTATTGTAATGCCGGGACTTTTGGTATTATTTGGCCCTTTGATGGACAAAACCAGGCATAAAAGCTTTATTCCAAAGGTTTCTTATGTGGGTAAGTTTGCTCATGCAACCAGATATTTGATACCGCCGATATTTGTGGTGGTGTTAGTGGTCGCTTGTAATTTGTCCGGGGACTGTCCTTATGTATATGGCTACAATAATTTAGAGACTACGAAACTAAATGAGATGAAAATTGCGGAGCATATGATAGAGGATAATTTCACTTCTGCAGAAATGGTAGCGTTGGTAGTGCCTGCCGGGGATTATGAGGCAGAAGGGGATGTTCTGGAAGCGCTGATGCAGTATGAAGAAGTGGAGTCTGCCATGGGCTTATCCAATGTGGAAGCTATGGGTGGTTATGTCCTTAGTGACAGTCTGACTCCGCGGGAGTTTGCGGAGCTGGCAGATTTGGATTATGAGCTGGCGCAGTTGGTGTATGCGGCGTATGCTGCCGAGCAAGAAGATTATGGGCAGATGATTGGCAATATATCCGGCTATAAAGTGCCTTTAATTGATATGTTTCTTTTTGTGTGCGAGCAGGTGGAGTCAGGTCTGGTTTCCTTAGGAGAGGAAGAGCAACAGATGCTCTCCATGGTGCAGACACAGATGGCCAGTGCCAAGGCGCAGCTGCAAGGCGAGGATTATAGTCGTATGTTGGTATATCTGGATATACCTGAGGGCGGTGATAGCCTGTACGCTTTTTTGGATACTATGAGGGGGATTGCTCAGGAGTATTATCCGGAGGGCGATGTTTATGTGGTGGGAAATGCTACCTCTGAATATGATTTCCAAAAGACCTTCAGCAGGGATAATATAGTTATTAGTGTACTTACTATATTGATTGTATTAGTAGTACTATTGTTTACCTTTAAGTCTGTGGGCATGCCGTTGTTGCTGATTATGGTTATTCAGGGCAGTATCTGGATAAATTTCTCTGTGCCGACGTTAACCGGGAATGGTATCTTCTTTATGACCTATCTGATTGTAAGCGCGATTCAGATGGGTGCCAATATTGACTATGCCATTGTTACGGCCAGCCGATTTATGGAGCTGAAGGATAAAATGCCGCACAAGCAGGCTATTGTTGAAACCATGAATTTCGCCTTTCCGACTATTTTTATTTCAGGAACTATCATGGCCTCTGCAAGCTTTTTTATTGGAAACATGACCTCCGAAGGTTCTATTGCCAATATGGGGCTGAATTTGGGCAGAGGTACCCTGATTTCCATCGGGCTGGTTATGTTTGTGTTGCCGCAGCTGCTATTGGTGGGGGTAAAGATTATTGAGAAGACCTCTTTTTCTGTGCCGAAGCTTATGGCATTGATTTTGGCAGTACAGCTTTGTGGCCAGGTGACGGTGCCTGCATCAGCAGAAGAGCCCCCTTCATATATTTACATAAATACCGTGGCGGATTTGCTGGACTTGGCAGAGCAGTGTACTTTAGATACGTGGTCTCAGGACAAGACGGTGGTTTTGCAGGCAGACCTTCGTCTGGAGGGCGTGGATTTTTTACCGATTGCAACCTTTGGAGGTGTTTTTGAAGGCAATGGATACTCTATTACAGGGCTGGATATTTCGGCAAAGGTATCTCAGGCCGGTCTGTTTGGGGTAATACAGGAGGGTGCTGTTGTCAGAAATTTAAATGTGAGTGGTAATATAGAGCCCGGTGGTGAAGTTTTGTCAGCAGGCGGCATAGCAGGAGAGAACTATGGAAGGGTGTTAAATTGCACCTTTACAGGAATCGTATCCGGAAGTCAGCAGGTGGGAGGTCTGGTAGGCTTGAACGGTTATACCGGTGAACTGCAGGGTTGCCGTGTTAGTGGTACCATGCTGGGTGAAAGTATGACCGGCGGTATATCGGGCTACAACCAGGGCAATATTACCGGATGCAAAAATGACGCGAGTGTCAATAATGTAAGTATAGATCCTGCCATCTCTTTAGATGATATAGAGTTGGATGTTTCCATGGATGTTACAAAGCTGAGTGGCATGCATTTAGCAAATGCAGCTATGGATACCGGCGGTATAGCAGGATATTCTATGGGAATTATCCGGGATTGTACCAATGCAGGCACCGTGGGTTATCCGCACATCGGTTATAATCTGGGCGGTATAGCAGGACGCAGCTGTGGTTATATTACAGATTGTATCAATGCCGGAGAAATTTACGGACGTAAGGATGTAGGTGGTATTGTAGGCCAGATGGAGCCATACGTCTTTGTAAAGTTGTCAGAAAGCAGTATTGCAGAAATAGGACAGGAGTTATATACGCTGGATGGGTTGTTAGAACGGGCTGAAGGTAATGCGAATGCTAACACAGCAACCATCAAAAGGCGTATCGAAAAGTTACGCCCTTATCTGGATGGCGCCAAGGAAGCACTAAATAATAATGCCATTCCGCAGCTTACTGCAGAAATGCGTTTGCTTGCTATCCAGTTGGAGCTGCTTGGAAAGGAAGCAGCAGGCGGTGCCGCGGAGCTTGAGCAGGATTTGAATGCTATTACCAACCAGACAGGAGTGCTTTCAGACACCTTTGAAGGTGCTGTGCAGGAGGCGGAGAGCTTTACCTTATCCGATTTGATAGATGATGCTTCGGAAGTAAATCTGGAAGAGGCTACTTATGGTAAAGTAATGGGGAGTGAAAATAAAGAAGCTGTTTACGGTGATATAAATATTGGTGGTATCGCCGGTACTATTTCCATGGAGTATGATTTGGACCCGGAGGATGATGTGACGGCAGAGCTTTCCATGAAGGAACGCAGGCAGTATGAATTGACCGCCATTATTTTTGATTGTGTTAACCATGGTATCGTGACGGCCAAGAAGGATTACACAGGCGGTATATGTGGCCGTATGGACCTGGGGCTTATTTCCGGTTGTGAAGGCTATGGTTCTGTAGGAAGTGAGAGCGGCGATTATGTAGGTGGTATTGCCGGTCTGACCGGCAGCACGGTAAGGGACTGCTTTGCGAAATGTGCGCTTGGCGGCCGGTATTATATTGGTGGTATTGTAGGAAGCGGCATTACAGAGGATGGTACGGGAGAGAACAGTCTGGTCAGTGGTTGTTATTCTTTGGTAGATGTGCAGGGGTATCAGCAATTTGCCGGTGGTATTGCAGGTGTGGAGTCCGGTTCCTACCTGGAGTGTTATTTTGTATCCGAGGACCTGGCAGGTATTAACCGGACCAGCTATAAGGGAAAGGCTGAGCCTATTTCCTATGAGGAGTTATTAGAAGTGCATAATCTGCCAAAGGCATTTGAGCGCTTTACACTTACCTTTATAGCAGGGGAGGAAGTGATTTATACTACAGACTTCAAGTATGGAGCTTCCTTTGAGGAGGATACTTTCCCAGCGGTACCTGAAAGAGAAGGCAGTGGAGGTTACTGGGATACTTCTGAATTAAAGAATTTAAAGAAGGATACGGTTGTAACAGCAATTTACACGCCATATACCTCTGCATTGGCAAGTGAAGTGCTTCGAGAGAATGGAAGACCTGTTTTTCTGGCAGAGGGTCAGTTTCATACAGAGGACAGTCTGGAGGTCGGTCTCAAGGAAAAAGACTTTACTGTGGAAGAGGAACAGAGTTTCTTGGAACAATTAAATCCAACCAAAGTACTGGAGCAGTGGAGCATTGAAATTCCGGAGGATGGTCTTCTCATACATACGTTGCGTTATCTGGCTCCGGAGGAAGCGAAAGGAGAGCTGGATATTTATGTAAAGCAGGATGGAATGTGGAAGTTAGCAAAGGAAGAGACTCAGGGAAGTTATTCTTTATTTTATATGGCCGGCACTCATTGCGAAATTGCTGTAGTAGAGACTGTTAATATGCTGTGGGCATGGCTTTTGGGTGCCGTAGTATTTGTTTTTGCTGTAGGCGGTGGTATCTGGATGGTTTATAAAAAGAAAAGTATTTTACAATGGCTTATGATTGTTTTAGCCATTATATTAATTGGATGCGCAGTGCTTTTAGGCTGGGTACTGTCAGAAGGTAAGCTGAAAAGCGGTGTGGAAGCGTATTTACTATTAAAGGAATATACGGAAAAAGAAGAACTTGCAATGGAGGCCAGGCTTCAGGCAGAGATTGGTACAGAGGAAATAGACCTTCAGGCAGATGTATTTTCTACTATGTTGGAAGGAAAAAAGGTTACCTGTATTGCACAAGGAGACTTGAAGTTCTATTATTCTGGTGGTATACTGTATCTGGAAAATGGTAAAGCTTACCAAGCCAGTGAGGTGTCCTCAGATTATGCAGAACTGCTGGAACAGACCTTATTACTTTATGGAGAAGTAGACATTGAGACGATAAAAGAGGCTGATGTAAAGACCTATAAAGTGACCGCAAAGGAGGGTTTTGCTGACAGGATGCTTGCATATTTGCTGCCTAACGTAGCAAAGGATGCTTTAAGTATGCAGACTCTTGAAGTGGCACTTCAGGTTGAGCAGGAAGCACTGTCTGCTATCACGTTTACGTCTCAGGGTAAATTAAGGGATGAAGCCAAGACTTCTTATCATATTACAGCAGATTTGTATATGGTAGAGCCGGAGGACATGATGATGGAGATTCCGGAGGCTGTTAAGAAGGCTGTTTTGTCCGACAGTACACAAATTGAGGCTAATATTACCCAGAATATTTTCAGACTGTATCATGCATGGGAAAAGGTTATGGCACAGGATCCGTTGGGAGCGCAGATTTATCTGCATGCAGATTGCGGTCCTATATCCATAAATGAGGACCTGACGTTTATCAGTAAGCCGGTAAAGGGCATACGCATGAATTGTATCCGTAAGGATGACTTTGCAGTTTACTTTAATGAAGACACGATTTGCAGTGAAAAGGGCTATGCAGTCACTGCTGCCAAGGCAGAGGCAGTGAAGTCGGCAGACCTTCTGGGCATTGCCTTAGGGCTGTGTATGAATGGAACGGTGAGCTGTACAGAAGCAGGCGGTACTTATATTTATTCACTGGTGCTGGATGAAGCAGGCATGAAGGAAATTGCTGCAACGATTGCCCCGGCAAGTGCAGATATGGGTATTAAATTTAAAAATGGCAGTATTCAGATTTTGATTACCGGTGATACTTTGGAGAGCGTCCGTTTCGCCTGTGATGGCAGTGTGAATATACTTATTTCAGAGGTTACAGCAGCATTTTCTGCCGAATTCCATATGGAAGAAGCCGGAAAATACCAGAGCTTTGCTATTCCTGAAAAAGTTCAGGAAGCTTTAAGCAAATAATTCTTTAGCAAAAGTGAGGAGAAAACATGAAAGACAAGACATTCCGTATTATACAGATTTTATTATTTGTAGTTATATTGATTATTTTCATTTTCAGCCTGTATAAGGTAGTTACCATTACCATGGAGTACAAGGCCAGTAGGGATGAGTACAAGGAATTGGAAAATTTTGTGCAATTAGAGGATGAGCCGGAAGAAATTATGCCGACGCCGATTGTTCCGGATAAGGAGGTTGTAGAAACACAGGCTGCAAAACCTACTGCAACGCCTTTAGAAAAAATAGAAGTGAAATATCATGATAAATTCCCTGCCATGTCTGTGGATTTTGCATCCTTAGAGGCAATGAATTCAGACTTTGTAGGATGGCTTTATATTCCGGGGATTTCACTCAGCTATCCGATGGTACTGGGCACGGATAATGATTATTATTTGACTCACACCTTCCAAAAGGAAGAAAACAAATCCGGTGCGCTGTTTTTGGATCAGGTGACTGCAAATCCGTTTGAGGATTATAATACGATTGTTCATGGACATAATATGAAGGATGGCAGTATGTTTGCCAAGTTAAAGTATTTTTATCAGGATACCAGAACGTATGCCGCTGACCCATATTTTTATATCTACACCGATGGTAAGGCTTACAAGTATCTGATTTTCAGTTATTATGTGACACAAAATACATCTGATACATATCAAATTCCGATGGTTGAGGAGTCTTATCAGGAATACAAGCAGTATGCGTTAAATTGCGCCGCATACAAAAAAGTGGAAGGGATACCGGCATCTGCTCCGATTGTAACCTTGTCCACTTGTCATGGTGCTACTTACACAGATTTACGTCTGGTGGTTCATGGTATTTTAGTTGCAACACAATAAAAATTTTTATTGATGTATAAAATTGGTTGAAGGAGAAATAATATCCGTAGATAAGGGTAACACTTTTAAAAAGTTACTAAAAGTATCCGCAAGGTACAGGAGGGAAATCTATGGATAATAAAAATACCAATAAAGTTACACAATTTGAAGCCAAAAGTCAGGCAAAAGCTAAAAGCAGAGAAAAAGCAATTGTAGCAGTATCTGCAGTATTTGTTTTGGCGGCATTGACATTAACAGGGATGTACATGAATAATCAGTCACAGGATAACACGATTTTGGAGGATTCTACAGGCTTACAGGGAGATGGTAGCAATATTATGCAGAACCCGGAGCTGACAGATATTCAGGATTTACAGATCGTAGACTCTACTACGGTAGAAAATCCGGGACGTACAGGTAATCAGGGCACAGAAGCTGAAACAGACACACAGGCAGAAAAAAAGCCTGCCACAAAGTCCAGCAATACTCTGAAAAAGACAGAGGGTGAAGAAAGCACTGAACCAATTACAGAGGAAGTAATGTCCGGAACTGTTGAAAATCCGATGTTTAGCTTTAGCGGTATGAACATGCTTTGGCCGGTAGCAATAGACAGTGAAATTTTGATACCATATAGTATGGACAAGGCTGTTTATTTTGAAACGCTGGATCAGTATAAATACAGCCCGGCAATGATTATTGCAGCAACAGAAGGGACACCTGTATGTGCAGTTTCTGCAGGAAGAGTTACTGACAAATATTGGGACTATGAAACGGGCTGGACCTACGAGATGGATTTAGGTGGTGGTTTTAAGGCATATTATGGTCAGCTTGATAATATGACCAAGGAAGTGGACACCTATGTAGCAGAAGGGGATATTCTGGGCTATGTCACCACACCGACTATATATTACACCGAAGAGGGCTGTAATCTGTATTTTGCGATGACCAAGGACGGTCAGCCGGTTTATCCAATGGATTATATTGGTGAATAGTCATGTATATTATTAATGGAAACATCTATACGATGGATCAGGAAAATACAGTGATAGAGAAAGGTGCCATCCACATACAGGATGGCATTCTTGCTGAAATAGGTCATCTCACGCCAGGCCCGGATGAAGAAATCATAGACGCTCAGGGTGGATGGATCTTGCCGGGATTTGTTGAGGCACATTGTCATATTGGCATCCAGGAGGAGAAAAAAGGCATGGAGGGAAATGACTGTAACGAGACAGTAAACCCTGTTACCCCTTGGCTTAGGGCTATTGATGCCATTAATCCCATGGACGCTGCATTTAAGGATGCGGTTCGTGCAGGTGTGACCTGTGTACAAGTGGGACCGGGCAGCTCTAACGTAGTAGGTGGGCAATTTCTGGTAATGAAAACCTTTGGACGCCGCATAGATGATATGGTGGTAAAGTCCCCTTCTGCCATGAAGATAGCCTTTGGTGAAAATCCTAAGGTAAATTATAGTGGGCAAAGCCAGTCTCCGGCTACCCGTATGGCTATTGCGGGCTTACTTCGCCGGGAATTGTATGCAGCCAAGGCATATTGTGAGCAAAGGAAGTTTGCTTTGGAGCAGGGGGATAGTTTTGAAAAGGATTTTAACATGGAGTGCTGGGTGCCGGTTTTTAACGGTGAAATTCCTTTAAAAGCACACGTCCACAGAGTGGATGATATTTTTACGGCTATCAGAATTGCTAAAGAATTTGGCTTGTCTATGACACTGGATCATTGCAGCGAAGGCCATTTGATTGCTGAGGAACTGGCAGAGGAAGGGTATGCTGCCATAGTAGGGCCGGATTTTGCCAGTCGCAGTAAGATTGTGGTACAGAATG
>JAZRRW010000104.1:0-46582 GCA_045651105.1 Lachnospiraceae bacterium | reverse complement strand
TGCATTTCTATGGCGAAATTTTAACAATAAATTTTAAAATTAAACGGGTGTGATTATGAATAAATGGCGAATAAAACTATTCAGAGTAATTTTGCTGTCTATGGTAATTATTCTGAGTGGATGCAATAAACAAGAAAATGACTATGTTGCTAATAATAGTTCTACAACAGTGGGTTTAGTAGATAATGCCGAAAATGATTTTGGGAAGTCTGAGTATATAGACTTAGAAAGATGCTTTGAGCAGGTGGCTGCAAACGAAAGTACGATTGTCGGTACGTATACAGAAAAGAATGAAGTAATATTGGTGTATTACGACAAAGAAAAATCAGGCATAGAAAAAGAAATAATATTGTCAGGAGTTCGGGAAGTGCAGTCGATAGATATTGCTTCAAATGATAATGTATATATTACAGAGGTGGTAGAAGAGGATAAAAGTGTCTTTTTAGAAATTGATCAGAATGGAGATATGCATCATTTAGGCATGATTGAGCTGGAGGACACGGCAAATGCTCGTTATACTATTCCTAAGGGGCTTTTTGTAGATGATACTTCAGGATACTACTATATATGGTATGAAATGGGGTTGCCATCTTCGGAGGTGCTTGGGGATGATGAAGAGAATATATATGTTGTCGTTGATCGTATCTATGTTAAGGATACAGAAATGAATCCTGTTTTTTATGAACAGGTCGCCAATGTAAATGGGGGTATGTTGCTTGATTTTAACGTAAATGCTTTGAGCAGGCCGGTAATCATTGCTAAAGACAGAGAAGGGCTTTATATTTATGAAATGGATGCTGACAAGAAAACAACTGGAAATGAAGTTCGTTTAAAGAATGTTGCAGAGTTCCAGAATATTTATGGAAATATTAGTAGTACTGATGAAGGTCTTTGGCTTTGCTGTGGAAATAGTTTATATAACTACGAGTATGATAAAAAAGAGATGAATAAAATTATAAGCTTATCAGAGTGTGGTATTGTTAGTTCTGATATACTTTATTTAGAATGCTCAGCGGATAGAATAGAGATTATTGATAATTATACTTCAAATAAAAATTCAGAACTGATAATTTTGGAGAAAGGAAAAAACGAAAAAGACGTAGTTACTTTGGGAACGATACAGGTAGCACAAGATTTGGAAAGGGCAGTAACAAGCTTCAATCGTTACAATAAAGATACCAAAATTGAATTTGTACAGTACTATGATGACAACAAAGGATTTGATGAAAGTGTAAATAAACTTAAGCAGGACATTGTCCAGGGGGTAGCGCCTGATATCATGGAGGTGTCGGTTATTGATTATGAAATGTTAGCAGATAAAAGTGCGTTGGAAAATTTATTTGCATATATGGAAGGAGATGAAGAGTGCAGCATAGATATGATAATGCCGTCAGTATTAGAGGCATATACCTTGGATGAAAAGTTATATAATATATCTCCGAGCTTTCAGTTATATTCGATATGGGGAAAGAATTCAATTATCCAAAATAAGACCGGCATTACACTTAAAGAATTGATGGAAGTGTTAAAAAATAATGAAAAGAGCTTAAATAATATTTATGGATTTTCTGCGGATGAAACGGTTTTAACTACTTTATGTACGTTTGGAATGAATGAATTTATTGATTGGGAAAAGGGCATATGTGATTTTGAAAGCGACTATTTCTATGATTTATTATCATTTGCAAAAGAATATGAAGGTGGTTATAGAGACGGAAGCGCATCGAAAGGTATTAAAGAAAATGAGATTGTTATGACAGTAGGTGTTATTGATAGTATTGCAGATTATCAAATTCAACAGAAATTATATTTAGAAGAAATTGATTTTGTAGGATATCCGACAAATAATAATGCAGGAACTGCTTTGGGATATAGAGGAAGTCAATTATCTATCAATAGTAAGTCAGATGAAAAAGAGAAGGCATGGGAATTTGTTAAATACTATATACTTAATGGCTATAGTGGAGAAGGATTTCCAACTTTGAAGATGTCATTTGAAGAGAGTATGAAAGCAGCAATGCAGAAGGATTATATTGTTACTGAAGAGGGAAAGCATGAAGCACCGAAGGCAACTTACTGGGATGAAGATGCATACATAGAAGTATATGAGGCAGAGCAGAAGGATATAGATACGATTAAAAAGCTAATAAGTGATGCTAAAAATAAATTTAAATATAATACGATGATTTTAAATATCATTAATGAGGAGGCCTCAGCTTATTTTCAAGGACAAAAAAGTGTCGATGATGTGGCGTCTCTTATTCAAAATAAAGTAACATTATATTTACAGGAGCAGATGAAGTGACTAATTATTACATTAAATTGCCCAAAAATGACGATAAATTGTCGTTTTGCACAGGAAGGGTTGTAATTTGGGTGGGAATGAGGTATGGTGAGGGTGTCATTGAAAGCTACAAAATATGAAAAAATCAGGAGAGAATAAATGAGTAAAAAAAGAATATTTTCAAGAATGTTAGTATCTGTTTTAACAGTGGTATCAGTTTTGCAGATAGGTGCAGTTGCTACAAATGCAGCTGGGAATTATAAGGATACAGCCTTTGAATTTGATTTTTGCGGAGAACATAAATTTACAGAATTTCGCGACAAGGAAGATAATACATCTTCCTACATGAAATGTAATAGTTGTACATCAGGAACTTCTTATACAGCCCACGTGGTTGGTTTAGATTTATATGCAGCTGGAATATTTGATGCGTCAAGAGGACATGTGTATGTTTTCACAGAAGGGACAACATGTAAACTAATTAATTATGTTTATGAGGATGGATATGAGTATGCAGCTATCGAAGCAGCTCCGAACTATTTATATGAATTTTCTGCATCCGGTTTATGGAGTCCAGACAGCGTATAACATTAAGGTGTTATTAAAGTTACAATAAAATTTAAAGGAAGAGGATTTTAAGATGTTAAACAAAAAAGTTAAATTATTTTCAGCGTTAGCTTGCCTCGCAGTAGTGGCTAGTGCATACTTTGTTCCCGTGTCAGCAGCCAGTGTGTCTACAGCATCAAATTTTAGTATTGAAGCTACAGTAAATGCAGATGGTGTAAGATTACGTTCTATACCGGCTACAGGAGCTATATTGGAGTTGATGTATAAAGGTGAAACAGTTTTAATTGATTCTGTAGATTTGTCAGATCAGATTGGTAACGGTTGGATGCATGTACAGCGTGTTCAGACAGGTACTATTGGTTATTGTGATGCTCATTATGTAGGATATTAATTTGTGGTTAACCGTCTGTCCAGTGCAGGCGGTTAACATCCCTATAACAATTTTGTAACAGCCTTCTAACAGCCATTCATTATACTTTCAGCAAATACAAAATGTGAGGTGTTGTTTATGAAACGAACTGGAATTTTAATACTTTTAGCCCTGTTTATGTTAAGTTGCCTTATCGGCTGTGGCACAGCTTTAGAGGAAACGCCTGCATTTACAGGCGAGCAGGACATTGATTCACTGAATGAAGTGGCTTCGTCCGCTGAAAAATTTTCTTCTGAAGAAAAAGGTGAAGCTTTACCATCGATACCGATTAGCTACGAAGCCTTAGAGGTCGATTACACCGGAAAAGCCCCAATATATGATGTCTGCAATTACAGAGACAAAATATATTTTACTTGCGAAAAAGGGGATTACATAGGAATATATGAGATGCCTGTTGGTGAAAGCACATCAAAAGCAGTATTAACAGGTTTGCCGGATGGTCTGAGCCCTGGAGTTATTACTACTGACGCAACAGGTAATTTATATACGGTGTTACGGAGCATGGACTCCACAGGAAATGTAAAGCAGATGCTTTTGTGGAAGCTGGATGAAGAAGGTAATGTTCTTCTAGAGTGCGATATAACGGAATTAGTGCCGGCACAGTCTTCTCCGTGGGCCATTGCAGTGGATGCAGAGGGGTATATATTTGTACGAATCGGTATTATGAGAGAAGAACTGTTTTTGGTGTTTGATGGTGTGGGTAGTTATATTGGGGCGATTGCCAATGAGAAGGAGTATTCACATATTGATGCTTTGGGAAGAGGTCAGGATGGCAGTGTGTATGCGGTACTTTGGCAAAAGGATGGCAGCAATGTACTTGCTAAATGCGCTGGAGCTAGTCTGACTTTAGAAGAATATGATTTGAGTGTAGATTTTAGTGGTAGTATGTTCGCGACAGTGGGGATGGGCTTTGACAGCGAGCTGACTCTGTACGGACCGGGCTATGGTATATGTAAATATAGTACAGGTGGAGAGGAAAGCGTGTATCTGGAACCGAAGGATTTCCCTTGTACAGTGGATGGTGCAAAGAACTGTATCCTGGAGGATGGACGACTGCTGATGGTAGCGTCTGCTGTTTCTGTAGTGGATAATAATATTGTGAATGTGGCGGAGGGTACGAAGCTTTATTATATTCCACTTTTAAAGGGAGCGAAATAAGGGCAGGAGCAAAGCATAGGACATAAACGAAAAATGATACATAAAAAGCGATTATCAATTGTATTACTCATTAGTGCAGTAATCAGTCTTTGTGCTTGCGGCACCAGAGAAGAAACAAAGCAAAAAGAACAGGTAACGTTGGCGGTATTTAGAGAGGATGCACTGCTTACGCAATATGTGCAGGACTATAATGCTGCTCAGAGTGATTATGAAGTGGTGATAGAAAACCAGCTTATATTGGAAGAAGTCACCATTCAGGAGGCCATCAGAAATCTGCTGATAAAAATCGTAAGTGGAAAAGGTCCGGATATCGTGAATTGGGGGTCTTTCTATACGCCTGCCCATGTGACCAATGAAGCTTTTCAGGATTTATCTGGTTTTGTGAAGGCATTGTCAGAAGAAACGTATACCAAAAATATTTTAGAGGCTTTTGCACTGGATAATGGATTATATGTTTTAGTGCCGGAATTTAAGGTGGGTACCATTGCTTTGAAGGACGCAGAATTAGACGAAATGTCAGGATGGAACGTGCAGGCACTTATGGACTATTATGAAGGAAGGGAAGAGGGCAGCATACTCTTTCCGGGTGAGACCAAACTGTCTGTATTCGGCTGTTTATGTAGCGGCAGTATCGGGCAGTTCGTGGACTGGTCAGAGGGCACTTGTAATTTCGAGCAGGATAGCTTTTTAAGAATGATGGAGTTTTCTAATGGTTTTCCGGAGAGTCTGCAGTTTGATGAAGATATTTCGTTGAAAGCATTGTTTAGTGAAGGAAGGGCATTATTATATCCCCTTACGTTGTCGGATGTGTTTTGTACATGCCGTGTAGAGACCATGTTTGGTGATAGTAGGGTGGCCTACATGGGATATCCGTTGGAAGTAGAAAGTGGTAATGTGGCAGAGATAGCAGGCTATGCCTTTAGCATCAATGCCTTGAGCAAACATACCGAGGAAGCCTTGGATTTTCTGGCAGGGACACTGGAACCGGCTTTTCAGGAGAAGCTGACTGCCTTACCGGTTTCACGCATACTTTTACAGAGATATATAGAAGAAGCTATGACTGTAGAATACAGTATAAACGCAGAAGGCGCAGAGGAGCCAGTGGCCAAGGAGCAGGTACATTTTGAAGGGGAAGAACCGGTTTATATTTATCAAATATCCGAAGAAAACGCAGTGGAGTTCTGGAATTTGATAGATAGTGTGGAGCTAAGCTCTGTAATAGACAGTACCATGTATAGCATTATTTTAGAGGAGATGGATGCGTACTTTAGTGGGAAGAAGAGCGCCCGGGAGGTAATGGGGCTTATTCAAAACAGAGTGCAATTATATATACAGGAGCAGTATTAGGAGAATAGCCAATGAAAAAAATGATTAAACACAAGGTATTTACAGCAGTCATTTGTTGCATGTGCATGTTACTAAGTGCATGCTCAGGTGACAGTGAAGCAGGGAAATCACACGAAGCTTTTGGGGGCAGCCTGGCATCAGAAGCTTTACATTCAGAAGGAACACCAACCATATATGATATAACGGAGCAGCTGCAGTTGGCCAATGTATCGGAGTATTATGAGCTTGGTGAGGAAATTGAGATAAAGAGTGAACTCAGTGATATAACCAAAGTGATTTCTGATGTCTATATTACCAAAACCTTTGAAGAGGACGTGGCAGAATGGAATACGGTTGCTACAGGCATTGAGGATATTGAAACTCAGGATAAAACGATTACAAATGGTTTTAGTATTATTTATATCGAAGGCATAGTTACCAATCATGCAGATAAAGAAGAGATTTATGGCCTGAGCAGTGTCCGGATTATGCGTGAGCAGGACGGAGCATTGTGGGGGATTTTCAAGGAGCTGGGTTACAGTAATTTAATGGGAACCGGTAAATCTGCACAGATTCTTAAGCTGCAGCCGGGAGAGAGTAAAGAGTTCAGACTGGGCTATCTGGTGCCGGATGAGTATCTGGACAGTCCTTTATATGTAGAGGTTACCGGAATCAGTGGCAGTGAAGATTATAAGGTAATACCTTTTGGAGAGAAATAAATGCGCAGTTGTATAAAAAATGAGTTAAGCAGGGCGTTTAAGAACCGGGCAATGTATGCAGCTTTACTGATAGGAGCTGTAATTGCTGTGGCACAGGTGGTTTTGGAAGTGATACCGGTTTTGAAATATCAGGAGAGCGGGACATTTACAGCCTTTCCGCATACCTCCTATGAACATTATATGGGGCTGAAAAACGGCAGCATGTTTGCCATATATTACTATATGTTTATGGTGGTTCTGGCGGCGGTACCCTTTGCAGCTACGGCTTATATAGATTACAGGAGCGGATATCTCAAGCAGATATTTACCAGGAGCCATAAGAAAAATTATTATATTTCCAAATATACAGCGGCATTTTTCAGCGCGGGTACCGTGGCGGTGGTGCCGCAGATATTAAATTTTATGATAGTTGCGTTGCTGCTGCCGAGTATACAGCCCTATGCAGGTATTGGTTATGTGGGGCTTCTTAGTGAATGTATGTGGGCTGATATTTATTATCAGAATGCATTTTTGTATATCGTGATGTATTGGGTACTTGATTTTGTAGTTTACGGATGTATGAATATGCTGGGTGTGGCATTAATGTGGTTTTTTGACAATAAATTTGCGGTGCTTTTAATACCCTTTTTCTTTTATCAGATATTGAATTTAAGCATGCGTTTTATTGGAAAGAATGCTTTAATGCCGGATTCTTTTCTGCGTCCGGGGCAGCCCCAGCTTGGAGTGGAATTTTATGAAATTCTATGGATAATGGCAGGTATGGTCTTGGTTTGTGTCATATCCTGCATATATGGAATCAAAAAGCAGGACTATTACAGGTAACAGACTTTGGAGGATGATGTTGAAAAAGATATATTTGGGAATAATAATGATACTGGCAGCTGTGTATGCTGTCAGATTTTGGTATGTGAATTCCTTGTTTCCACAGGAAGAATACATAAGTGCAGGCATGCATGAGATTATAACGAATCATGGCCTGGAGTACCGTGTGGAAAATCTGGAGCTGATAAGTGCAGAGGAGTACGCTGAAAGCTATGGAAATACTGATACCTTTGACGCCGGGGAAACGGTGGCAGTTACCACGTTAAAGGTGCAAAATACTTCGTCAGAAATAAAACGCACCAATCTGTTGGATTTTGTGCTGGCCAAGGGAAGCTGGAGCAATGGCACGGATTTGTATGCCTTGTATGACATGAACGGAGATACCTTTGATGGTACCATACAGCCTGGGGAGGTACAGGAGTTGCGCATAGCAACATGTGTAAATAAAGAGGTTACAAAATTGCTCGAAGACAAAAGTTCCTGGATTTTAAGGTTATCAGGCTGGCCTTGCCGCAAGGAGTTTGTTGTAAGTCTGAATAATGCAGGTGATTAGGATGAGGGGAATAGGAAAGCATGATTTTTTTGCCGGAATTGTCAACTGCCTGCCAAAGTTTCTAATAGGTTACCTGTTGTTTCTTGTATTGGGAATTATGGCAGTTATGGATAGCCGGGTTTATGAAATCCATTCCATGTCCTTTGTGGAAATTGTGACATACGTTTTTTGTGGGGAGAAGCCTTATGTTGTGTCCAGAAACAGTTATGAGGCATTTAAACTTCCTATTGCCTGGTTTGTGGTGCAGGCATACATTGCCTATGTGATTGGAAGTTATCCTTTGGAGGATTTACATAAATATAGTATCAATCTGCTTATCAGGACGAAAAGCAGGGGAAAGTGGTGGCTTGGTAAGGTGCTCTGGGCAATAGCTTCCAATGTTATCATTTACATAATAGGCTGTCTTGGAGTAATTACCAGTGCGGTCTGTGTGAAAGGTTATCAGGGGCTGTTGCATTCTTTTTCATGGACAGATTTTTCCCGGTTTGAAATCAGACCGGAATTAGCACCCGTGTATGGTACGGACTTTTCACTTCTTGGCAGAAACCAGATATGTATTATGATAGTGATATTCCCTATGGTGACAAGTATAACCCTTTCGCTGTTGCAGCTAAGCATTTCCTTGGCTTTTGGGGAAGTGGCAGCATATGGAACCGTATTGTTTCTGTGCGTATGCGGTGCATATTACGAAAGTCCCATGTTTATAGCAGGTTTGTCCATGGCAGTCAGAACAGCAGGGCATATATATGCAGGAGATTTTTTTTACTTACTTTTTATATGTGCAGGAATCATGCTGATATCCTGCATTGCAGGTTATTTTATTATGAACAAAAAAGACATTTACGGTCGTTAATATATGCAGGGAGAAATTACAGGCATGAAGATAGAAATTAAAAATGTAACGAAAAAAATTGGTCAGACAGAGGTGCTAAAGGATATCCATGTAACCTTTGAGGGGGGCAGGATATATGGTCTGCGTGGTAAAAACGGTTCCGGCAAAACCATGTTAATGAGGGTAATCAGTGGATTGGTGCATCCAACATCAGGAACGGTATTGATAAATGGCAAAGAGCTTGGAAAGGATATGTCCTTTCCGGAAAGCATAGGCCTTTTAATCGAAAATCCAACCTTTATTGATAATTTTTCAGGTTATAGAAACCTGAAGAGCTTGGCCGATATCAACCGGTTGATAGGTGAGGCAGAGGTGAAAGAAATTATCCGAAAAGTAGGTCTTAATCCTGAGGATAAAAAGCATTACAAAAAATATTCCCTGGGCATGAAACAGAGACTGGGCATTGCGGCGGCTATCATGGAAAAGCCGGATATTATATTGCTGGACGAGCCAATCAATGCGATTGACGAGGCAGGTGTCAAAGAAATAAGAGATACTTTATTTGAACTAAGGGATGAAAGAAGGATTATTATTGTGGCATGCCATGATAAAGAGGAGCTGGAATTATTGGCTGATGAGATTTTTGAAATGGTGGAAGGAAGGATTTGCTGATACAATCCAATTTATAACTTAAGATTTTATGAAGTAGGTTCAAAAATATGCTTTAAATTGCTATAATCAAAGTAACAAAGCATCTGGTTGAACAGGAGGTATATCATAATGAAGAAACAATTTTTATTTATAACTATGCTGATGGCGATGACACTTAGCGCATGCTCTTACAAGAGTACGGGGGAGGTCGATGCGGATATTGATGAAAAGCAATTTACTGAATCGGTAGACATTAATGACGATCATGAAGGGGAGGTTGCAACAAACGTTAGTGAGACCGCAGTTTTAGAGGATGTTGAGGCAAACGTTAGCGAAACCACGGTTTCAGAGGAGGCTGCTGAAAGTAGCGAAGATACATATGCAGAAGCACCGGCAGTTGGCGGTAGCGATTATACGTTCTTACGTAAGTATATTGATGAAGTTTACAACATACATTTGGCATCAGAAGTTGTAGGTAGAGAAGCTTGTCAGGAATGGGTTGATAACGTGTTATTGAAAAAATCAGCCGAAGAGCAGGAAGCGATTCCGCCGATTTATCAAATCATTGTAGATTTGGAGATTTCTAAAGAAGACCTTATCAAAAAGAATAATGAGAATGATGGCATATATTTATCCACAGAGACCATAGATGCTTTGTACCTAGAGGACATAGAAGAAGTAAAAAAAGCTTTAATGAGTCCGCTGGCACTTTATCATGAAGGAGAAATCTACGTCTTTGAAGAATTATCTAAAAACACAAGTGCAGGAGTTGATATTCCGACTGAAATCTTGAAAGAGTATTTTGATTATATTCAAACAGTCTGTGAGCAGGAGGGTATAATAAAGTATATGCAGGAGGAGATTGATAATACACGAATGGCATATGGGATAGAGGTTGAGAAGGATAGTGTTGAGTAATGAAGAAGCAATTTTTATTAATAACTATGCTGTTGGCTGTGACACTTAGCGCATGCTCTTACAAAAGTACGAAAGAGATTGATTCGGAGCTTGGCAAGGAAAGCCCTTCTTTTAGCCCAATTTATTCTGCTGAAACGAATCAGGGAGAAAAATATATAATTACAGAGTGTAAGTACATGCATCCTTTAAGTTCTAAAGGCATTAGTATAGAGCATTGTACAGAGCATTATTATATTTCCGAGGATAGTTTTTTTATAGAAAGAGGAAGCGATGTGCCGGAGGGACAAGCTAACAGCGAAGAATATAGCCCCATTAATTGGGGCTGGCAGGAGTTTCCGTATACGGATGCAGAGTGGAATGCCCTATATTCCATGGAAGGCTTTGGTGCACAAACGGACCTGCTTGCAAATTATGATGAGGTGCTGTATCAACCATTGATGCTTGGATATAGTATATTGAAAGTGGATGGTGAGCTGTGGCTTGTTAATAAGAAAAGCATAAATGATGAGCAGGCAATTTGGAGTATATATGTCATAGAAGCGGAGAAGGAAGGCGTGAAGCTGCCGGGCGAAGGCATTACAGATAATCTTGCTTTGGCCGACTATCTGGCTCAGTACGCCACAGACACTTTTGAGGGTGATTATGTCAACTTAGATGCTGTAGAGGGGCTGTCATATGTATATAATGAGCATGTATCGGACAGTGGAGAGGTGTCTCGTAGTTTTGTTACTATTTACAATCAGGGTATTCATTGTGGCAGGTTTGAGATTATAGAGCTGCCGGAGGGCGGCTTGCAAACCGATAGGCAGTTTATGCAGTTTCATGCGTGGCGAAGCTCGCATGGAAATGTGAAGCCGCAGTCCCAGGAAAAGACAGATGGTGTGGTGCGATATACATTCCTTGTTTCTGATTTGCCATACACTTATGGTGATACGGAGTGGCTGATAGCAGCCAGATTATTTGCGGATACGGAGGAAGCCTGTGCAGAGTCCTGCGAGGATGTGGATGTGCTTTGGAGTAAGGAGGGCGCAGATAAGGGATACTGTTTCACTGTCAATAAGGCGTTGATTTCTGAAAAAGCACTTGCGCAGTTAACAGAAGCAGTCTCTTTTAAGGAGGGGGCATTTGAACCTTCCAATATGGAAAAGGCGCTGTCAGCGACAGGTGGTGTACCACCCTTTAAAGAAGAGTATCGCGAGCTTATTACTCCGGAAAATGCTTCTCGCCTTGCATATGAGATTGTGTTTGGTGAAGAAACGTATCATGTACCCGAGCATACCTTTGCGCTGCGTGTGGATGAGAAGAACTGGGAGATTTACTGCTATACTATGGATGGTACAGGCGGCAGACTGATAGGTAGTATTGCATTATCAGATGATGGCAGTAATAAGCTGGAAGTAAATATTATGGATTTTGGTGAATAAGACTTCTCTATTAAGTTCCGGTTTGACGAGCTGCGACCCCTTTTAATACCTTCCTTTTCTATAGTACTACGAGGGCCGCAGACAAACAAACCGCTTAACTAAAAAAGCAAGCTTCCGTTAGCAAAAAGCTTGTTTTTGTGTAGTGTGGTGGCCAATTCCGTTTTGTCGTAGGACAGAATAATTGATCCCTTCGGAATTACTGTGTAGGTGCTAAGGACGGCTATATAAGTACTTATAGAACCATTGAAAGGCGCCGGTCCTTAGCGAAGCAAGGTGTTTGCACCGTAGCTGAGCTTAGTACCGTTGCAGCCTTTCACTGAGCGAGAGCGGGTTCTAAAAGAACTTATATAGCCGTCCTTGGCAAATCATAGATGTACCGGGAGGGAGCAATTATTCGTCACCCCCCACAAACCGGAATTGAATTTACCGGAACACTCCGGCGATAATCGGTACCAGCAGTGCCGGCAGCATATTGGCCACGCGGAAGGTCTTCTCGCGGACAAGGTTTACCCCTACGCAGAAAATCAAAGCACTTCCTACGAAGGAAAGGTCCGCAATCAAGGCATCGTTAATAATAGAGCCGAAGAGGGCGGTAATCAGGGTAATGCTGCCTTGGTATACAAGGATAGGAAGTGCAGAAAAAGCAGAGCCGATGCCGTAGGTAGCAGTGAGAATGACCACAATAACAAAGTCCAGTAAGGACTTAGCGATTAGCATGGAGCTGTCTCCGGTGAGGCCATCCTGCATGGATCCGACAATAGCCATGGCACCCACGCAGATAATCAGGGAAGTAGTGACAAAGCCATCTACGAAACGGCTGTCGTTTTGCATTTTGACAGCTGCTTTTAATTTTTCGCCAAGTGTATCCATTCTGGCTTCAATGTCAATCCATTCACCCAAGAGGGCACCGATAACCAGTGAGAAAATTAACAGCATAGTACCCTGTGTAGAAAGCGTATTGTCTTCGATGACCAGCATATATTTTAAAACCCCGCTGATGCCGATGAATATAACGGCCAGTCCATTGGCCTGCATGAGAATTTTTTGAAAACGGGGCTTAACGCCATTTTTTAAAAATAAGCCTAATACGCCTGCCAGTATAACGGCAGCTGTATTAATAATAGTACCTAATCCAATCATATGTAACCTCAAAAAGAGCTGCGTTAACGCAGCTCTCCGTTATTATATTTTGCCACAATTTTGTGAATGCGTTCTAAAGGATTTAATAAATCGCTGATAGAAGCATCGTGGTTCAAAGTGTCAATTAAGTAAGCAATGTACTTACTCATGTCGGTACTTACATACCATGGTCTGCTTAATAATTCAGGCGCCTGATAAATCAGGTTGGTAGTAAATACTTTGTTGATGACACCTTCTTCGTAAGCCTTGTCAAAACGTTCTAAACCGTTGGTAAATAAGCCAAAGGTAGAGAATACAAAGATACGGTTTGCTTTACGTTCCTTTAATGCAGCTGCTACCTCTAACATGGAGTCGCCGGAGGAAATCATATCGTCGATGATAATCATATCCTTGCCTTCTACGCTGGTGCCGAGGAATTCGTGAGCAACGATAGGGTTACGTCCGTCGATAATCTGTGTATAGTCACGTCTCTTGTAGAACATACCCATATCCAAACCTAATACGTTGGCAATGTAGATGGCACGTTTCATACCGCCTTCGTCAGGGGAAATAACCATCATATGCTTGGAGTCAAGCTGTAAATCCGGTACGTTTTTGAGCAGTGCCTTAATAAACTGGTAATTAGGCTGCACAGTTTCAAAGCCATTTAAAGGAATAGCATTCTGTACACGAGGGTCGTGTGCGTCAAAAGTAATAATGTGGTCTACGCCCATCTTTACTAATTCCTGAAGTGCAATAGCACAGTCTAAGGACTCTCTGGCAGAGCGCTTGTGCTGGCGACTTTCGTATAAGAATGGTAAAATAACAGTAATACGTCTGGCCTTACCGCCTACAGCAGCAATAATTCTCTTTAAATCCTGATAATGATCATCCGGAGACATGCGGTTCTGCTTGCCGAATAAAGAGTAAGTCAGGCTGTGGTTGGTTACATCGGACATAATATATAAGTCATAACCTCTGACAGATTCTAAAATAACGCCCTTACCTTCGCCGGAGCCAAAACGTGGTGTTTTAGCCTTTAAAATGTAGGAGCCTCTCTGGTAGCCGGAAAAGGCTAAACTGTCTTTGTGTTCATTTTCTCGCTCAGTACGCCATTTAACAAGGTACTTGTCGATTTTTTCGCCAAGAGGCTTGCAACTGTCCAAAGGAATCATACCTAAGGAACCTACCGGAATGGTGTTTAAGTTTCGTTTTTCTTGAGTAGACACGGGATAAATCCTCACTTTCTTGTTGACAATCGTTTTAGTATTCTAATGTCCGGTCCGGACAATTTGCACAGTTTAAAATTTTGAATAATTCTGGACACAATGCGTTCAGAATAGCGCTCTTTTATTTCTGCAAGACTTAAGTTCGTAGAAATAATGGTGGACTTCTCTCTTAGTATGCGCTCATTTAAAAAAGAAAATAACTTGGCAGTAACCACACTGTTGGTTACCTCTGAGCCCAAATCATCAATGATTACCAAGTCATAATTGTACAAGTCTTCGAGCTCGTTGTAAAGAGTATTTTGGTAAAGAATGTCAAAAAATTGCGTTGCACTGAAATAAACCACGCTTTCGCCACGGTCCATCAGCTCTTTGGCCACGCAGCCGGACAAAAATGACTTGCCGCAGCCTACCGTACCGGAAAAGAGCAGGTTGTCCTTTCTGGTGGAAAAATGGGCTATCATATCCTTGCAGGTCCGCACGGCTTCCTGAAAGGCTTCCAGGTCCGCACCTTTATAATATTCGTAGGATAAGGTACTGAAATTATTGGTTTCCAGTAAATGCTCAATGCCGGACTGGGCATAGAGAGCACGTATGATGCGCTGCTTTAGACAGTCGCATTGGGTAGTGGCTAAAAAGCCGGTGTCCTTACAGACAGGACAATCGTAAACAGGCTCCAGATAATCGGCAGGAAAGCCGGCATCTTTGAGAGCCCCAGCTTTGGCAGCGCGTAGCCCCTTCAAGGCATCCTTGTAATCATTAGAAGAGGTGCTTGAAGCAACCTCCGGATACAAAGATTCATTGGTATGCTGCATGCACAAGGAAATAATCTGCCTGTGATAATCAAAGTATAGAGGCGCTTTGGCCTCGACCTGAGCTCTGCGTTTGAGCAGAATGTCGCGGTTCTTTTCGCGTATTTGATCGTATTCTTTTAAAATGGCCTGCATTTTAGTATTTCCCAGTGACACGAGACATACTCCTTTCTGAAAAATTTATGTTAATTTTGTAAGAGCTCCTTTTCTAATGCATCATAATCCGTATCAGACTGCTTGAATTGTAAAAACGGATTGGCGGCGACATAACCGGGCACCTTACGGGTGGCCGCAGCAGTCTGCTTTTTCTGTGACTGATAAGAGGCATCCGCACGGCTGATGTCAGCAGTGTGATGCACGCCGGAATTATACCAGGAGCTTAAAATAGAATCTGCATAGGAAAAACGATTCTTGTCCGTAGCAAGTACAGTGCGCCTGCATGCCTCCAGTATCACATCTGCTTCAAAGCCAAACTGTTGGTACCAGCGATTAATATAATTTAATTCGGTATTTGTAGGCTCGGCTTTCTTGCCCAGTGCATTCATCACAGCGTATATACGCTGGTTGTATTTGGTACTGTTAAGACGGGCCTCTTCGGGAGTGGTAATACCCTCCTCTGACCAGCGAAGAGCTACAGTCTGCAGGTATTTAAAGCTTTTCTTGCCTCGCTCTGCACAGTACTCTAATAAGAATTCTATCAAATCGTTAGAAAAATTCAAGGTTTCTTTAATAAAAATCAACACATCTAAGTCAGACTTTTTGAGTGGCTTGCCCATGTAGGTCTCTGCTACAAAGGACAATTCCTTGAAATCCTGTGTGTCAGTGACAGACTTAAAATCATCCTTACTCACGTGAGTGACAGACAAAGCAGAAACCAAAGGTACATGCGGGGTCGGTACTGCGTTAGAGGTCAAAGGTGCCTCGGTAGTGCAGGAAGCGCAGTTAAATACGCCTCGCCTTTCCCAGAAAGCAATGGCTCTGCGTATGTCCTTTTCTGTTTCGTTAAAGTAATCCGCCATGGAAGATATCTGCATTGCATTACCGGTACCTGAATTACGTAATATGTATAAATAAACCTTCAGCTGGAGTTCGTTTGCATCCAGCATATCCTTGTCAATAATGGAGTTGGGAATAATGGTTACATCAGGTCTGGTAACCAACTGCAAATCTATCGTTTTCATAAAAATCCACCTCATTTATAGGGTTCAAAAGCTACTATAACACAAAAATTTCAACTTGAAAATAGCCTATTTTCGGGGCTTTCGGTGGATAAGTATGTGGATTTGACGAAAAACGCTAATGTGGAAAAGTGGATAAGCTATATACCCAAAAGCTTTTCTCCCACTTTTACGATATCTCCGGCTCCCATAGTTATCACCATATCATTGTGGATAAGATTTTCTAATAAAAAATTTTCAATGGAATCAAAAGTAGCAAAATAGTGGCAATCCGTGCCCAATGCCTGGATTTTGGCCTGTAAATCTCTGGAGCTGATACCTAAGTTGTCTGTTTCGCGGGCCGGATAAATTTCAGCCAGTACCACATGATCCGCAAGGGAAAGTGCCTGTGCAAATTCCTCCATAAATGCCTTGGTACGTGTAAAGGTATGAGGCTGAAATACGCACCATAATTGGTGGCAGTCGTAATTTCTGGCAGCAGTCAGTGAGGCCGTAATCTCTGTAGGATGATGGGCATAGTCGTCAATGACTGCAATGCTGCCCAGGCTTCCCTTATATTCAAAGCGGCGTTTGCTGCCGGTAAATGTCTTTAATGCAGCCAAAGCAATACCTCGGTCTATGCCCAGATAATCAGACAGTGTCAGGGCAGCCAGAGCATTGTATAAATTGTGATTGCCCGGAACACAAAGCTCTATAGGGAAAGTGTCCCCCTGAGAGGTATGAACCAGTGCAGTAGTGTGTCCCAGCTTGTTGTGGCAGATGTCAGTAGGATAATAGTCACAGGAAGCGTGGGAACCATAAGTGAGCACCTTACACGGCAAGTCTGAGGTCAGCTCCTCATGGTGTGCAATGTCTCCATTTATAATCAGCAAACCATCCTCCGGCAAAAGCCTTGCAAAGGTATGAAAGGAGTCACGGATTTCCTGTAAATCGTGGAAAAAGTCCATGTGGTCTTCTTCTATATTTAAAATAAGAGAAATCTTAGGAAGAAAACTGTGGTAGCTGTTGGTATATTCGCATGCTTCTGTTATGAAGTAAACGGAGGAGCCAACGCGGATATTACCACCTATGGTTTCTAATATGCCGCCAACGGACACGGTAGGGTCCGTATCAGCAGCCATTAAAATATCAGCAATCATGGAGGTGGTGGTAGTTTTGCCGTGGGTACCGCTGACAGCAACAGGGCAGCTGTAGTTTGTCATCAACTGACCTAAGAGCTCCGCGCGGGTCATGCTTGCAAGACCTAATTCCAGAGCCTGTTGATATTCGGGGTTATCCGGATGAATGGCACTGGTGTAAACCATGCAGTCGATGTCGGCAGTGATATTAGAGGCACGCTGTCCGATATAAACAGTAGCACCCTTGGCAGAAAGCGCCTCCGTAAGCTCGGATTCCTTCATGTCAGATCCGGATACCTGAAAGCCTCTGTCTAATAATATTTCTGCAAGTCCGGACATGCTGATGCCGCCGATACCACAGAAGAAAATATGAATAGGTGTATGAAAATCAATCTGATACATAAAATAAATTCCTCATCACAAATATTAAGTACATTCATTACTTTAATTATATATCTATTATACGGAAAAAACAAGTTTTGGAAGTACTGAAAATTTATCTCTTATTGAAAAAAATTTATATTTCAGGCAAAGCTTAACGAAAATAATCCGCAAAAAAAACTTTGCAAGAGTAAAAATTAACAAAAATCGACATTTTAAAATGTAGAAATAATACAATAGACACAAAAAAGTTAAATAAAAGTAATATTTTGTTTGTAAATTCTATTCACATTTTAAAATTTGTGTGTTATACTTTTACTACATAAATAAATATTGTGCGTGTTTGCCATGCTCTTTTTTGGGAATATGGTGCACACTTATTTATTTAAAACTTTAAAGACTGGTTGAGGTGAGGACGACATGATTAAAAAAGAAATGATTGCTATGTTGTTAGCCGGAGGACAAGGAAGCCGCCTTGGTGTTCTGACCACAAAAGTAGCAAAGCCTGCAGTTTCTTTTGGTGGAAAGTATCGTATTATCGATTTTCCATTGAGTAACTGTATTAATTCCGGTATTGATACTGTCGGTGTATTGACACAGTATCAGCCGCTGAAGCTGAATAGTCATATTGGTATCGGTATTCCTTGGGATTTGGATCGTAATATCGGTGGTGTAAGCATCTTACCGCCATACGAGAAAAGCAAGGACAGTGAATGGTATACAGGTACGGCCAATGCTATTCTTCAGAATATGGAATATATGGAAAGTTTTAATCCGGAGTATGTACTGATTCTTAGCGGTGACCACATCTACAAGATGGATTATGAAGTTATGTTGGACTTTCATAAAGAAAGCGGCGCCGAATGTACGATCGCAGTTATGCCTGTACCATGGGAAGAAGCCAGCCGTTTTGGTATTATGATTGCCGATGCAAATAAAAAGATTAATGACTTCGAAGAAAAACCAAAGAATCCGCGAAGCAATTTAGCTTCAATGGGCATTTATATTTTCAATTGGAAGACCTTAAAGGAAGCTTTGCTTGTAAATAAGGATGTTCCAAACTTAGACTTCGGTATGCATGTAATTCCGTATGTACATGCACAGGGAGCACCTATGTATGCATACGAATTCAGAGGCTATTGGAAGGATGTTGGTACCTTAAGCTCTTATTGGGAGGCTAATATGGAGCTGATTGATCTTGTTCCGGAGTTTAATCTTTATGAAGAATACTGGAAGGTATACACCACAGCTGATGTGCTGCCTCCGCAGTACATATCAAACGACAGTGAAATTCAGAAGTGTATCATTGGTGAAGGTACTTCTATCTATGGCAAGGTGTACAATTCTGTTATCGGTTGCGGTGTTACTATCGAAGAGGGAGCGGTTGTCAGGGATTCTATTATTATGAATCATTCTGTCATTGGAGCTAATTGTGAGCTTAACAAGGCGATTGTTGCAGAAGAGGTAGTTATCGGCGATAATGTTGTTCTAGGGGCTTTCGAGGAGGTTGATAACGAGACACATCCGCATATTTATAATCAGGGTCTGGTATGTATCGGTGAAAAGACGGTTATTCCAAGCAATGTCAAAATAGGCAAAAATACAGTTGTTTTCGGTATCACAATTGCAGAGGATTACCCGGATAATTGTCTGGCCAGTGGTAAATCTTTTATTAAGGCAGGTGACAAAGCATGAGAGCAATAGGTATTATTTTAGCAGGTGGCAATAGCTTCCGAATGAAAGTTTTAGCAAAAAACAGAGCCATCAGTGCCATGCCGGTTGCAGGCAGCTACAGAGCCATTGATTTTGCTTTGAGCAATATGTCCAATTCCGGTGTACAGAATGTATTAGTACTGACACAGTACAATGCCAGAAGCTTAAACAGACACTTAAGTTCTTCTAAGTGGTGGGATTTCGGACGTAAGCAGGGAGGTCTCACAGTACTTACGCCGGTTATTACCGAGGAGAATTCCAGCTGGTACCGCGGCACAGCAGATGCTATGTATCAGGCACTTTGGAATTTAAAGGAATGTCATGAACCGTATGTCATTATTGCATCCGGTGACTGCGTATATAAGATGGACTACAACGATATGCTTGAAGAGCATATTAAGAGCAAGGCAGATGTGACCATTGCATACAAGTATATGCCGGAGGATGTTCAGATTGACCGTTATGGTGTCATCAGTATGGACGAAACCGGCCGTATCCGCGAATTTGAGGAGAAGCCGTTGGCGGTAAAAAGCCGCAACATTTCCTGCGGTATCTACATTATGCGCAGAAGACATCTGATTGAGATTTTGGAGCAGTGTGCAGAGGAAGGCAGATATGACTTTGTACGTGATGTACTTATTCGTTACAAGGATATCAGAAATATTCACGGCTACGAAATCAAGGATTACTGGGCAAATATTGCCAGTGTTGAGGATTACTTTAAGACCAATATGGACTTCTTAAAGAAGGACGTCAGAGACTACTTCTTCAAAACCTATCCGGACATCTATACCAAGGTGGATGATCTGGCACCTGCCAAGTACAACGTAGGCAGCCAGGTAAAGAACAGTCTGATTGCAAGTGGCTGTATCATAAATGGTAAGGTTGAGGATTCCATTATATTTAAGAAGGTGTATGTAGGTAATAACGTTACCATCAAGAATTCTATTATTCTGAATGACGTATATATTGGTGACAACACCCATATTGAGAACTGCATCGTAGAGAGCAGAGACACTATCAGAGCCAATTCTACCTTAGTAGGAGAGGGCGAAATCATGCTGGTCATGAATGACAGCGACCGGCACGTTTAATTAATTCCGTACCCAAAAAAACGCATTCTAAGGAGGAGCGCGAAATGAAAATAACAGATGTACGTGTTCGCAAGGTAGACACAGATAGCAAGATGAGAGCAGTTGCCTCTATCACTATCGATGATGTATTTGTAGTGCACGATATCAAAATCATCGAAGGGGAAAAAGGCTTATTCATTGCTATGCCTAGTAAGAAAGGGGCAGATGGTGAATACCGAGACACCGCACATCCAATTAACTCTGAGACCAGAGTGATGTTGCAGAACACAATCTTAGATGCTTATGAAAAAGCTACAGCAGAAACACTGTAGCAGGTATAAGGATTTAAAGAACGACAAGAGGCTACCGCAAGACGGTGGCTTTTGTCGTTTTTATGGAAGGAATTTCCGGAAACGGCAAACTAAATCTTGCACATTACATGAAAAATGATATATTTTCCATAGCTGCTCCAGCGGATAAAACTGTTTAGTTTTCAAATCCACCCACCGTCCAGATTTATCACCTGTCCGGTCATATACTCTGGAGACTGCACCAACTGCAGGCAAAGTGCGGCTACTTCTTCCGGGCGTCCCATGCGGTCTGCCGGAATTTCCTGGATGACAGCATCTAATTCTTCGGGGGAGAAGCAGGCGTTCATATCCGTATCAATAAGGCCACAGGCAATGGCATTAACCTGAATGTGGCTTGGAGCCACTTCTTTGGCCAGTGCTTTGGTAAAACTATTCATACCGCCCTTGGTGGTGGAATATGCCACCTCCATAGAGGCACCCACTTTTCCCCAGACAGAAGAGATATTAATGATATGACCTGATTGTTTTCTAATCATGGCAGGAAGTAGTTTTCGACATGTCAGAAAGATGCTGGTCAGATTGATGTTCATGATTTCATCCCATTGCCAAAGTAACATATCTGTCAGGAGACCGACATAGGAAATGCCTGCATTATTGATAATGACATCCATTTCAGGCAGTGTATCAAGAAAAAAATCGTAAGCGGCAGTATCTGCTAAGTCAATTGCATAGCAATGAGCCTCAATGCCATATTCATGGCATAAGGAAGCTGCGTACTCCTGCATAGAGGAAAAATTGTTTTTACATACTAAATATAAATGATAGCCTTCACGTGCAAAGGCTTCGGCAATAGCCTTGCCGATGCCGCGAGAGGCTCCGGTAATAAATATATTTCGGGTCATAAGTGTTTCCTTTTTGTTATGTGATTAAGTTACTGTTAAATATGGTTTATTTATAGTATAATAATAATAACAAAAAATAGCAAGAGATTTAGGCACTACTTCTTAGATTGGAGGACGATATGAAGAAAAATGATATAAGAGATTTGGTAATAATAGGAGCAGGACCTGCCGGATTGTCTGCAGCGCTGTATGGTGTCAGGGCAGGGCTTGATTTGATGATTTTAGAGAGTAATTATATGGCCGGTGGTCAGGTGCTTACGACCTATGAGGTGGACAATTATCTGGGGCTGCCGGGCAGTAATGGTTTCGATATGGGTATGAAGTTTAAGGAGCATGTGGAAAAGCTGGGAGTGGCGGTGCAGTCCGTTTCAGTAGAGAAAATCGAAGTAGCGGAGACGGACGCGGCAAAAAAATATTTTGTGCTGCATACTTCCAAAGGAGAAATGCACAGCAAGGCTGTACTCTTGGCTACCGGTGCAGTTAATCGTAAGCTGGAAATACCCGGTGAGGAGAAGTATCTTGGACGTGGTGTGGGCTATTGTGCTACCTGTGATGGCGCTTTTTACAGGGGGAAGGTGACAGCAGTGATAGGTGGCAGCTATCAGGCGGTAGAGGATGCCATTTATCTGGCGGGTATTTGTGAAAAGGTTTATATTATTCATCGTAGGGATGCATTTCGCGCAGGTGTATTACTGGAGGAGCAGGTAAAGAAGCTGCCAAATGTGGAAATTATCTGGAATCATATTCCGTTAGAAATTGTGGGTCAGGAATATGTGAAAGGAATTCTTATTAAGAATGTGAAGACAGAGGAAGAGGATACGTTAAAGGTGGATGGTGTGTTCGTGGCTATCGGTACCAATCCAAGTACTGCTTTGGCAAAAGGTCTGGTAGAGATGGATTCTCAAGGCTATATTGTGGCAGGAGAGACGGGGGAGACCAGTCTGCCCGGGTTCTTTGTAGCCGGTGACATTCGTACCAAGCAGCTTCGTCAAATTATCACGGCAGTGGCGGATGGGGCCAATGCTGTAACAGCAGCAACTGAGTATATTAAAAGTGCGTGCACAACTCAGAAAACTGTCTGAAAATTCGGTTTGTAAAATTTGACAAAAGGTGAAGGAAAATTTTGGCAATTGACAAAATCAACAAAATTGATGAAATTTTAGTTGCAAATGAATTGTATACAAAATCTACGGAATATTTGAGTTATCCGCATTTTTAGAAGTTATCCACATCAAAAAGTGGCTAATTTTAAGCAAATTTGATTTATACACAAAATTATCCACATTATCCACATTGAATTGTCCAGGTTTTCTAAGTGATAACAAATTTTGATGAAGAACATTTGTTTTGTGAAAAATTACCATATGATACCAAAAAGCCCTGTTTTCGGGGCTTTTTAAATTGACTGAAAAAGTCAGAAAATTGTCGAAAAAGGAAGAAAAGAGCCTGCCTCTTACGAAGCAGACTCTAAGCTGAAAATCATAAATTTTGATTAAGCTAAAGGAAATTTAAAGTATCTTTTTGCGTTATTATAGGAGATATCTGTGATGATTTCCTCTAATAAATCCATATCAGCAGGATACTCGCCGTTTTCTACCCAGTTACCTACCAGGTTGCAAAGGATACGACGGAAGTACTCATGTCTGGTGTAGGATAAGAAGCTGCGGGAGTCGGTAAGCATACCAACAAAACCGCTTAAATTACCCAGGTTTGCAAGGGAAATCATCTGATCCTGCATACCGGTCTTGTGGTCATTGAACCACCATGCGCTGCCCTGCTGAATCTTTGCAACAGCAGTGGAATCCTGGAAGCATCCGAGGATGGTGCCGATTGCTGCGTTATCGTTTGGATTCAAGGAGTAGATAACAGTTCTCGGAAGCTCGTCTGTCTTGATAAGCGCATTTAAGAAATCTGCCATCTGAGCACTTGGTGCGTAATTGTTGATACAGTCATAGCCGGTATCAGGACCGAGTGCCTTATACTGCAATGCATTGTTGTCACGCTTGCAGCCATAGTGTAACTGCATAGCCCAGCCTAAACGGTTGTATTCACGGCCTACAAACAGCATGAACGCGGTCTTGAACTGTAATTCTTCCTCGCGGGTAACCTTGCCGCCTGCCATTCTTTTGGCAAAGATAGCTTCGATTTCTTCATCAGAAGCAGGAGCATACATTACGTACTCTAAACCGTGGTCAGAAATGTTGCAGCCCTGAGCATCAAAGTATGCCATTCTGTTTACTAAAGCAGCCTTTAAATCTGCAAAGGAGTTGATTGCAATGCCGCTTACGTCAGCTAACTTAGCCAGATAATCTAAATATTCCGGCTTTTCGATGTTCATGGCCTTGTCAGGTCTCCATGCAGGTAATACCTTTACGTCAAAGGTATCATCAGTTGCGATTTGCTGATGCCATTCCAGCGTGTCAATAGGGTCATCTGTGGTGCAGATTAAGGTGACGTTGGACTGACGGATGAGATTACGAACACTCATGGAGTCCTCCTGCAGCTTGGCATTACATAAATTCCAAACCTCTTCAGCAGTCTTGGCACTTAAAACACCATAATAATCAAAGTATCTCTGAAGCTCTAAGTGAGACCAGTGGAACAGTGGGTTCCCGATTGCTTTGCCCATGCACTCAGCCCATTTGAAAAATTTCTCTTTGTCACTTGCATCACCTGTAATATATTTCTCGTCTACACCGCAAGAGCGCATAAAACGCCACTTGTAGTGATCGCCGCCAAGCCATACCTGAGTGATATTCTCAAACTTGCGGTCTAAGGCAATTTCCTTTGGATTGATATGACAGTGATAGTCTAAAACAGGGGTTTTCTCTGCAAAGTTGTGATACAGAGCTTTGGCTGTGTCGGTTTCTAATAAGAAATCCGCATCCATAAATTTTTTCATGTTATTCCTCCAAAACTTAAAATATTTAAAGCGTAGTGCTTCGTTTAACCAGTTCGCCTGAAAAAACGGCCTTTTTCGGCATTTCTTTGCCGTTAAATACCTCCATGAGTGTCATAATAAGATGCTCACAAAGAACCTCCAGGGTGTTGTCAATGGAAGTTAATTCCGGAATGCAACACTGGGTCAGCATAGAATTATTATAACCGATAATTGACAAATCTTCAGGAATTTTTAATCCGGATTCCCCGGCATACTTGACAGCAGCTAAAGCAAGAGTATCATTTGAGGCTATTACTCCATCAAAGGTAACCCCATTCTCTCGGACAAGGTGCAGCTGAGAAGTCATTGCAGGGATATCTTCATGAGAGCCGGAAAAAAACTGCATCCGTTCAGGCGCATTAAAATACTTTCCTGCTTCCATGGCGGCCTTAAAGCCGGCCAGCTTCTTTTTGCCGCTGTAAGAAATAGAATCATAAAAGTATATGGGGTCAGTGACTCCTGTGTCCAGCATATACCTGGTAGCCTCATACATGGATGTAAAATCGTCCGAAACGATGGAGTATACGTTTGGTATATCCACATAGGCATTAAGCAACATGACCGGTACCTGGGTAGCGGCATCAGCAATGTATTTATTGCTTTCGGCATCCTCATATATAAAATTGGAACCTATCATAATAATGGCATCCACCTTTTTGTTAAGTAATAAGTTTATGGATGCTTTTTTGTTACGGTGTTCATAACCGGTACAGCTTAAAATGCTGTCGTACTCATTGGCACGCAGCTTTTGCTCAATGTAATATATCGCTTTGGCCAAAAAAAGGTCAGAGCTGTCGGCACACATAATACCGATGGTCTTCATGGTATTTAGTCCTAAACCGCGGGCAAAAGCATTGGGGGTATATCCATACTGCTCAATGACGTCTAAAACCTTTTGCCTGGTCTTGGCACTGACGCTGGTGCTGCCATTCAGAACCCTTGATACGGTGGCGATGGACACACCTGCTTTTTCGGAAATGTCGTATATGGTCATAAGTGAGACCTCCATCAAATGTAAGGGGTTTCATAATTCTGATGTAATTATACCCAATATGCCCGCGTTTTGCAAGGGGAAAAATTTTATTAAAAAATCAAAAAGCCTAATGACGAAAAGGCCGGACGGCAGTAAAATCAAAAATGTAAGAGCTTACATTTTAGTGCAAAGAAGGAGGATTCACAATGAATAGACTGAATAAGCAGATGACAGGTAAAAAAGACATACCGATTAAAGTCGTACAGTTTGGCGAGGGTAACTTCCTTCGTGCATTTGTTGACTATATGATTGATATTGCAAATGAGAAGGGATTATTTGATGGCGATATCGTATTAATTAAGCCGATTTCCTTTGGTTCCGTTGATATGTTCAAGGAGCAGGATTGCCAGTACACCGTATCTTTAAGAGGTATCGTAGAGGGCGAAGCCAAGGTGTTAAACAGACAGATTACATCTGTAAAGGATATTGTTGACTGTACAGAGGATTATGACAAATATATGGGACTTGCAGAGTTGGATACGTTACGTTTCGTAGTATCCAATACGACTGAGGCAGGTATTGTATTTGACAATACAGACCAGTTTGATTTAAAGCCGGCTAAGAGCTTCCCTGGTAAATTAACCCAGTTTTTACATAGAAGATATACTGCATTTAACGGAGCAGCAGACAAGGGTCTTGTGATGCTTCCGGTAGAGTTAATTGACGACAATGGTATTATGCTTAAGAAGTGCGTAAACCAGCTCATTGATTTGTGGGGCTTAGAGGATGACTTTAAGGCTTGGGTTAATGAGGCTTGTATCTTCACATCTACCTTAGTAGACCGTATCGTTACCGGTTATCCGCGTGATACTGCTGCAGAGGAGTGGGAGAAGCTGGGTTACGAGGACCGCATTATGGTTACAGGTGAGCCATTTGCTCTTTGGGTTATTGAGTCCGAAAAGGACATCAGCGCAGAGCTTCCGTTAGACAAGGCAATGGCTGACATGGCTGGTATGAATGTTATTTTTACAGATAACCAGAAGCCTTACAAGCAGCGTAAGGTTCGTATCTTAAATGGTGCCCATACCTCCTTTGTTTTAGCTTCTTATCTGTGCGGCAATGATATTGTATTAGAGTCTATGAATGACCCGGATATCAGAAACTTTATGAAGAAGACGATTTATGAAGAGGTTATCCCTACACTGACCCTTCCAAAGGATGAGTTGGAGGCTTTTGCTGCAGCCGTAGAGGGACGTTTCGAGAATCCATACGTGAAGCATGCATTACTTGCTATTTCCTTAAACTCTGTTTCTAAGTGGAGAGCAAGATGTATGCCATCTTTACTTGGCTATGTGGAGAAGAACGGTGTTTTGCCGGCTCATTTAACTTTCTCTTTGGCAGCACTGATGGCGTTCTATTCTGCTACAGAGCTTCGCGATGGCAAGCTGGTTGGTCACAGAGATGGTGCGGAGTACATGATTTCTGATGATGCACCTGTATTAGAGTTCTTTGCAGCAAACTGCACTAAGAGTACAGAGGAATTTGTAGGTGCATTTTTATCAAACATAGGCTTCTTTGGCCAGGATTTGACATTAGTTCCGGGCTTAAAGGACGCTGTAGTTGCATACTTAGACGATATTAAAGCAAATGGCATGAGGGCAGCATTATGCAAGATTTCATAAAAATTCACGAGGACGACAATGTTGTCGTTGCGATTAATACATTAGCACCTGGTACTGTTGTGGATTTGGGCGACGTGCAGGTGACGGCAAGCGAGGAAATTCCTGCGGGCCACAAGATGGCTGTTAAGGATATTGCTTGTGGTGAAGCAGTGACCAAGTACGGCTTCCGTATTGGAAATGCCAAGGAAGACGTTAAGGCCGGTCAGTGGATTCATACCCACAATGTAAAGACGGCTTTGGGGGATTTGTTGGATTACACGTATGAACCGGTTTCCTTTGAGGAAAAGACTACCGAGGACGTAACCTTTATGGGCTTTAACCGTCCGGACGGCAAGGTAGGTGTTCGTAATGAAATTTGGGTTATTCCTACTGTTGGATGTGTCAATAATGTAGCTACCGCGATTGCGAGAGAGGCCAGTGCTTTTGCAAAGGGCTCTGTGGAGGAAGTTATTGCTTTCCCGCATCCTTACGGATGTTCTCAGATGGGCGATGATCAGGAGCATACTCGTACTATTCTGGCTGATTTAATTAACCATCCAAATGCAGGTGGTGTATTGGTTTTAGGGCTTGGCTGCGAAAACTCCAACATTGATGTTTTAAAGGAGTACATTGGTGAATACGATCCAAATCGTGTAAAATTTCTGGTATCTCAAGAATCTGATGATGAAATCGCAGACGGTGTAGCTTTGTGTCAGGAATTAATTGATTATGCATCTACCTTCGAGAGAGAGCCTATTAGTGTTTCTAAGCTGGTTATCGGTCTGAAATGTGGTGGATCCGATGGTTTCTCCGGTATTACGGCAAATCCTTGCGTAGGTCGTTTCTCTGACATTTTGGTATCTAAGGGTGGCACCACGATCCTTACCGAGGTGCCAGAAATGTTTGGTGCAGAGACTCTGCTTATGAACCGTTGTGCTGATGAAGAATTATTCAACAAGACCGTTGATTTAATTAACGACTTTAAGAACTACTTTACTTCTCACAACCAGACCATTTACGAGAATCCATCTCCTGGCAACAAAAAGGGCGGTATCTCAACTTTAGAGGACAAGTCCCTCGGTTGTACCCAGAAGACCGGTTCTTCTCTGGTTAAGGGCGTATTGGCATATGGCGAAAGAGTTACCACACCGGGACTTAATTTATTAAGTGCACCGGGTAATGACCTGGTTGCAGCTACTGCATTGGCAGCAAGCGGTGCCCACATTGTATTGTTTACAACCGGCCGCGGTACTCCGTTTGCTTCACCGGTACCAACCGTAAAGATTTCTACTAACTCCCGTTTGGCAAATAAGAAATCCAACTGGATTGACTTTAACACAGGTGTTTTGGTAGAAGACCAGTCCATGGCTGATACCGCGCAGGCGTTGTTTGACTACGTAGTGGAAGTGGCATCCGGCAAGAAGGTATGTGCTGAGGAAAGCGGCTACCATGATATGGCTATTTTCAAGCAGGGTGTGACGTTGTAAGACTTTTAATAAAAGGGTTCAGATACAGGTATATGTATCCGAGCCCTTTCTGTTTTGTAAGTCTTTATTTCTACTTCATTCCAAATCAATTGCTAAAAATTCCCCGCAGGTAATAATAACCTCATATTGTGTCGGCATATACTGCAAATCTCTTTGATGAACCACATACAAAGCCTCTTTATCAAAAGAACTCTGTCGCGGCATATCTACAAAATGATAACGTTCAGAGTAAGGCAGAAGTTCTCTGCCATCGGTTTCGTTGGTCAGTCCCTGATAATACAGAGCATCAATCTGGCAGCTGTACTGAGTCAAAATTTCTGCCATTTTGTAATTGGTCTGCCAGGCAACATTTGAGGAAACGTACAGGGTATCGTATTCTTCCAGACTATCAGCTTCTTGGATAATTGTTACAAAATCAACATTGAACATGGTGTGAAGCTGGTTTGGAAGTGTCTCAAAGTACTGTGTAAAAAAGTAAATTGCCATAATGCTGTAAGCAGCAATAAATCCACCACGCAGGTCAGAAGCTAACTTGGGTATCCATCCGACAACACAATACATACCGTAAACCGTTAAAAACATCAAAGCGTAAAATATAATATTAATACGATTCAGGTTTACCTGGTAGGTAGTGAGTCCTGTCCAGATGCCGGTAAAAAAGTAAAGGCATAAGGCAAGGTTCAATGTTTTTCGGTGCAAGTCTTTTTGTGTAAAAGTGTGCCTGCAGAACTGCCAAATTCCTAAAAAGGTAAAAGGAATACTGATGTGGTATAATGGTCCAAAGTCAGGCAGAGTATTGTATACGGCATCCGGCTTCTGTAAAAACACCTGCTTCCACAGGGAGGTAGCGTTTTTGCTCAGCTGTTCGAAAGAGAAATTTAAAAATAAAATATCATTACTCCTAATACTGTGCGGAAAATATGGAATGGTAAAAAGTGGTGTTTCAATAGTCGGAAGCTTAAACATGTTAATAAACATGGTAAGGATTTCCGGTAAAGCTACCGCTAAAAAGATGACGAAGCTGATACAAATTTCTTTTAAAGAAAATTCTTTTTTCCAAAGGCACCATGCCGCATATAAAGATAGAAAAACCGGTACGGAGTATACAGCAACACCATAGCAGTAAAAAGTCAGCCCGAAAAACACCATGGCTAAATACAGATATTTTCTTTTCTCAAATCCGCATAGAAGTAAGTAAAAGCCCAGCAGAAAAATGTGAGGAAACAGGTTGCAGTCCAGTGACCAGCGGCTTTGCATAAAGTGCCATGGATTGATAGCGGCAAAGGCCATAATGCAGAGCGCAAGTTTTTCTGAGAAAAGCTTGCGGGAAATTAGATATACCAAAATAATACCCATTACACTGGCACAAAGCATAGGGAGGCGAATGCTGAAAGTACTAAAGCCAAATATTTTGATGAAAGGAACCATGCAGTAGCTTAAAAGCACACTCATTTGTCCGTATTCCCAGGCGGTAAAATGAACCGGAAGCTGCATGCCAAACCGGTCAGTGCCATACTTGGACAGTGCCCAGGCGTCCACTGCAGCCATGGCCTCATCCTGATTGATGCCCGGTGGTGTACTGTCTATACCTACAATTCTGATAATAATTGCAAAAAGCAATATGGCGCAAAATAAAATTTGTTGATAGTTGTTGTATATATTACTTTTGAAATGCGTCCGCATGACATTTCCTCCATATGTATTGAAAACAATTATACTAAAGTCTACCATATTTTGCAAAAGATATCAATTATTACAGGTTAATCAGCGTCTGTTTTGTTGACTTTCATTTTTTAATATGCGATAATTAAAGTTAGATAATTTACGAAAGTATACAAGCAGGAGAGGGTGCCTAATGAAGAAGTTGAGTTTCAATAAAGAGTGTCTTGTACAATTTGTCATGATAGGAATTGTGGCTGTTTGTTTATTGTCTATTATGTCAAAGGAATGCTTGTTATTTGATGAAAGCTTTACTATAAATCTTGTCAGAAAAGGCTGGAAGGACATTATATATTTTACATCCTTGGATGTGCATCCGCCATTGTATCATTTAGTTGTGAAGCTTTTTGTTACTGTATTGGGAGGTGCAAATGCATCTTTGTTTGCATGGCATTTGGTATCCTATCTTTTTTACATTGGCCTTTTGGTTATTTCTGTCTGGTTCTTTACGAAGTACTTTGATGCCAGATTATCCTTGTTTGTGACAATAATGCTGTGTTCTGTGCCCAATATGCTTCCATATGCGCTTCAGCTGAGAATGTACAGTATGTGTATGTTTTTTGTGGCATCCAGCTTTTATCTGGTGTACATTATTATAGATAATGTACAGAAGCTGGGGGCAGTGAAGTTTGATAAACATTGGTGTTTGCTTATGCTTGTTAATGTGGCTACAGCATACACACATTATTTTGCTGCAATTGCTGTTGTGGGAAGTTCTTTGTTCCTGCTGGTGTATTTGTTGTTTCTAAGAAATATTAATAAAAAAGCAATGTTAAAGATATGGGCTTTGCATGGGGTGGGGATGTTTGTTTTGTATCTCCCGTGGATACCGGTTTTGTTGAGGCAGATGAGCGACATTGATGGAAATTACTGGATACTTCCATTGACGGAGGCTGCATTACACGAATATCCGGGTATTCTTTTTGAGATGGATAATTCGGAGTTAAAACTGTTGCTTATGGTACTTTTGTGATAGGATTCTTTTTGCTGGTTTATGTTTCTGTCTTTGAAAAAAAGTATTTATGGCTGTGGGGATGCTATGGAGTTGTTTTATTCTGGTTTGTTTTATTGATTGGTTATTCTGTTATCAAAAATCCCATATTAGTTGACAGATATATGGTAATGCTGCTACCGTTATTCTGGATCCCTGTTATAGCAGGTTATCGTTATCTCAATGATAAGATGGCAAATGGTCTTGTATTTATATTACTGACCTTGTGTTTTATCACAAACTACGACAGTTTATATAACAGATATGCCCAGTCAAATGATATTGTTATGAATAAATATATAGAAGAGAACATGCCGGAGGATGCTGTCTTTTTTGATTTTTATATTCAAAGTCTTTCTATAAATTCAGCATATTTTCCATCAAGAGAACAGTATGGTCTTGATACAGTTTATAATGGTCAGGCCTTTAAGCATTGGGAGGAAATGCTGGACTGTACGTTTATAAGCAGTTTGGAAGAGATGCAGATTTCCGGAATAGAAATATGGTGTAAAAGCGGTGATTATATACAGAGCTTTGAGGAATGTGGATTTCAGGTGATTACGGAAGTGGTTGGTACTGAAAATTTGTATAAAATCTACTATCCGTAATAAGAAATTCGTCATATATATTATTTTTTACAGTTTGATAATGTTTTGGTTGTTATATAGATAGGAGTGCATATGGAGTATCAGGTTTATTTGCGTCCCATGACGGAGGCAGACACGGATATGGTAGTTGCATGGCGCAACAAGCCCAGTGTGAAGAATTATTTTATATATCAGGCTGATTTTACCAGGGAGGGTCACCTTCGCTGGCTGCATGAGGTGGTGGAGAAGGGGCATGCCTGTCAGATGATTATTTGCGATAAAGAGGGGGATGTGCCATTAGGATCTGTGTATATCCGGGATATTGACCATACTTATCACAAAGGAGAATATGGTATTTTTATTGGTGAAGAGTCAGCCCGAGGTCGGGGCATTGGTACTGAGGCTGCCCGGTTGATGATAGAGCATGGGTTTAAAGAATTAGGACTTCATCGCATTTATTTACGTGCGTTGGCAGGTAATGATGCGGCTGTACGCAGTTATGAAAAGGCCGGATTTAAGCATGAAGGTTATTTACGTGATGATGTATGTATTAACGGCAAATATGTGGACATCGTTTGGATGGCCATTGTAAATGAGGAGAAGGAACGTGAAGATTAGTTTTGTAATTCCTTGTTATCGTTCTGAGAAGATGATTGGCAAGGTTGTTGAGGAAATAAATACTACGATGGAGAGCATGTCACAGTATACTTACGAGGTAGTGCTGGTAAATGACAGTTCACCGGATAATACTTTTGGAGCTATTAAGACGTTGGGGGAGCAGTATCCTTTTGTAAAGGGGATTAGTCTGGCCAGAAATTTTGGGCAGCATGCAGCCTTGATGGCAGGATTTCATTATGTGACAGGAGACGTGGTAGTTTGTCTGGATGATGATGGACAGACCCCTGCCAATGAGGTGGTCAAGCTTCTTGCCAAGATAGAGGAAGGTTATGATGTGGTTTATGCCAAGTATGAGCACAAACAGCACTCTACATTTCGCAACATGGGTAGTAAGGTAAATGAGATTATGACCCGTTTCATGTTGGGGAAGCCAAAGGAACTGTACATCAGCAGTTATTTTGCGGCGAAGCGATTTGTGATTGAGGATGTTATTCGTTATGAAAATTCTTTCCCATACATTATCGGTTTGGTACTTAGAGCCACCAAACATATTACTAACGTGGTGGTCAATCATCGTGACAGAGAGGAAGGCACAAGTGGCTACACCCTAAAAAAGCTTTTGGGATTGTGGTTTAATGGTTTTACTGCCTTTAGTGTGAAGCCTCTTCGTATTGCTACCATTATGGGTGGAGGCAGTGCTATTTTAGGTTTTGCATATGGTGTTTATACTATTTTAAAGAAATTGATTTTGCCGGATGTGCCGGCCGGTTTCAGTGCTATGATGAGTGCACTGGTGTTTTTCGGTGGCATGATTATGTTGATGTTAGGACTGATTGGAGAGTATATCGGCCGTATTTATATCAGCCTTAATAGTGCTCCTCAGTATGTAATTCGTGAAATGGTAAATATTGATTTGTAAGCAGGAAATATAGGATATTATGGGTATAAAAATTCAGGAACATATCAAAAAACATATACGCTTTTATAAAGCAGCATGGATGGCTTTGCTGCCTCTTGTAGTGTGTGCTGTGACTTGTGCCATTGAGGGGTATGCAATTTGGGATGCCTATATTCCGGCTTCTGAGTGGAATGATGAGCTTTTTTATTACAAGCAGGTAGAAGGAATGGTAAAGTACGGTTATCCCTATGGTTATTTTGGCTTTAACGAGAGTCATGCAGAGGTACTTAGCTTTGCAGCATGGAGTCCTGTGCTGGTATGGCCATGGCTTATATGGGGCTTTTTCTTTGGATGGAATCTGATGTCACCGATTTACTGTAATATAGTCATTATGATGGTGGCAGTATTCCTGTTTGTCTGGCTTGTGAAGCCAAACTGGAAGCAGATGGTGCGTATGGCAGTGCTTTTTAGTGTGTTTCCGCTGTTTACCAGATACATGCTGTCTGTTATGCCGGAGTGTACCTGCTTTGGTATGCTGATTGTATTCTTTGGTTATGCATATGCCTACATGAAGGAGGAAAAAAGGAGCCAGCTGATTGGTATGTTTGTGATTTCAGCACTCCTCACCCTGATGCGCCCGTATATGATAGTATTTTTACTGTTGCCAATGCTTATGCTTACCATAAAGCGCAAATGGCTTGGTGCCGGTATCAGTATAGGTATCGTAGGCGTGACAGGTATTATTTATATTTTATTAAAGAAATTTTTATCAGCAGAATATTTTACACCTTTGTTTGACACTACATGGATTACCACATATTTGAGGGAAGGTCTGGCAGAGGGCTGGAATTTTATGTGGGACAAGCTGCATTACATGGGCTGGGATTTTATTGGCAAATGCATGCAGGGGCTGACGGAAGGTCTGGCAATGGGTTGTTTTTTTGTAGGCTTTATTCTTGTAATGTTAATTATAGGAATTTATGCCGTTTACAAGCTGATTCGTAAAGAATACAAGACGGCGCTTATTTATGGACATCTTGCTTTTTGTTTCCTTGCCATGTGGATGGCACTGCTTTTAATGTATAAGATGCAGGAGGGCAGCAAGCATTTACTGACCTTTATTGCAGCCGGTTTGTTTGCCATGGCTATGATGGAAATTAAGTGGAATTTGCAGGTGATAGTTTGTGGTATTGCCTTTGTATATTTGTATTTTGTGATGGCTGTGGATGCCTACGATTACCAGAATCGTTTCCGAAATGATGAGCTGGTGGCAGAAATAGAACGTACGGAAGCTGATTTTCATGAGAAGCTGTCCTTAAATATGGAAAAGGTGCCAAATTATGACAATGATGTCATATGGGTGACCTATGATTATCACGCACAAACAGATAAGCAAATGATTACGGATTATCAGATTTTATACGGTATTCCGGCAGGCTTTGGCATCAGCTGTTGTTATCCGGATTTTATTATCAAGAATTTTGATGATTTACAAAGTAAATATATTTGTGTGCCGGTTGGCGGCGATATTGATGAAATATGCAAAGATCGTGACCTGGAGGTAATTACCCAGGGGATGGATGCAATTTGTTACCGGTTAAGGTAAAGGAGTGTATAGCATGCATGTGACAAAAAAAGCATGGAAAAAAATAGAATATGCGGTCAGCGGTATTTTACTGGTGCTCCTGGCCGGTTTGATGCTATATCTTACTTATAAGCAGGCATGGTATGCTATAAATGGTTTGACGGATGAAGCCTATCATTCAGATATTTTGGCATATATGAAGGAAGTGCAGGGCATAGACAGTGGTTATAGCTTTCCGTATCCGGTTATGTTTTGGCTGATGAGGTTGTTACATTTGGTTATGCCTATTACATGGGCGGTTGCCATTGTGATTACCATTTTGCAGTGCTTGAGCTTTGTGTTATTAAGATATTATTTCAAAAAGTATTTGGGAATGGGAGTCGTACAAAGCAAAGGCAGCGGAGGTCAAGGAATGGACCGACAAAATGGTTGGTGCCAGGTGTTTACAACGCTTGCAGCTTTTGGGTTATTGTTTTGTTCCATGATTTTTGTGTATAATCACCCTTTCCCGGGCACCAGATTTTATTACATGGGCGTGTTCAGTCCGAATCCTTTTCACAATGCCACATATATAGCAGCCAGGCCTTTTGCTACTATTGCAGTTTTTTTGTTTGCAGATTTGCTGGATGAGTATGAAAAAAGACCGGATATGAAGAAGGCACTTGCTTTTAGTGCCATACTGTTACTGGCTACTATGACGAAGCCGAGCTTTACCATAGTGTTCTGTGGTGCGGCCGGACTTATTATGCTTTACCGGTTGTTTAGAAGCAAATGTTCCAATTTTAAGAATACGGTTTTGCTGGGCTGTATGTTTATTCCTACTTTTGTGGATTTGTTGTATCAGTTTGGCGGTGTTTTTACGGGCACGGATTCTAAAGGACAGGAGGCCGGGATTGGTTTTGAGCTCTTTAGAGTGTGGAGAGAGTATTGCAGCAATTACCTTGTAGCAATTATTCTCTTGATTTTCTTCCCATTAATTGGGCTGGTATTTCAATATCGTAAGCTTCGTACCCATACACTTTATCGCTTTGGGTGGCAGATGTATGGTATGAGTCTGGCAATGTTTATTTTGCTTTATGAAAAGGGGTTTCGTGCAGTAGATGCCAACTTCTCCTGGGGATATATGATAGGGGCATTTTTCCTGATCATGGCATCGCTACTGGTTTTACTGGAGGATACTTTTAAGGCAAAGGCACACAGCTTAAAGCTTTTGGTGCAATGGGGAGCCTTTGGGCTGCAGGTTGCCTGCGGTATTTTCTATTTTGGCATGATTCTACTGGGATATTCTTATTATTAAATGGAGCGTAACGGATGAAGGATAGAATTTACGTGTGTCATACCTATTATCATGTGTATGTCACCTTTTTAAAGGAATTAAATTTGCCTAAGGAAAAGCAGGGTCAGGCCACACTGGTGCTTAGTCGTATGTCCAATGATTTTGAAACCTTTGCCGGTCGGGCTAAGGCCAGTGGTTTGTTTGAAGAGGTATTGGAATATGATGAAAAAAATGCCACCTACTTTGAAACATTGGCACCACTTAAGGAAGACAAGGGCAATATTGTGCGTAATATGATTTCCCGTATTCGCTTTTGTAAAGAGTTTGCCAGACTGCAGGCACCCTTCGTACCGGTTGATTTTAAGGAGTACAAGGAAGTCTATGTATACTGCGATTCCGACCCTATCGGGTATTATCTGAATTATAACAAAATCTACTACCATGCCTTAGAGGATGGGTTGAATTGCCTTGCCTATTATGACACTGCCCGTTTTGACAATCGTGGAGCATTTAAATTGAAGACCTTTATGAGCAAGTATCTGAATCTGATTTTTATTCAGAATGGGTATGGTCGTTACTGCAAGGATATGGAGGTCAATAATATTTCCATGATTAAGCATCCTTGTCCGTATTATAAGGAAGTGCCGAGACAGCAGTATGTAGATGCATTGACAGATGAGGACAAGCAGATTATTTTAAAGGCTTTTGTAAAGGATTATGATGCACTGGTAAATGGGTTAAAGCAGGCAGATGCCACGGGCAGGAGAAAAGTACTGATTTTGACGGAACCTCTTTGCGATTTGACTACAAGAGAACAAATTTTCAGAGATATTATTGAAAGGTTTGGGCAGGATGCGGTTGTGGTATTAAAGCCTCATCCAAGAGATCAACTTGATTATAATGCGCTTTTTGGGCAATATTTCAGAATAGACAGAACTGTACCTATGGAAATGTTAAATTTTATTCCCGGGGCATATTTTGACAGGTTAATCAGCGTATTTACGGAGACGGCAGCCATTCAGTTTGCTGACGAAAAAATAAAGCTGGGGCCTGATTTTATGGATGCCTATGAGGCGCCTCATATACACAGGCAGAATGAGCAGATTTAGGAGATAACCGTGAAAAAAATTCTAAAGAAGTTGAATGTAATCTTAAATAAACAACAAAAAAGCAGAATGAAGCTGTTGGTAGTGATGATGATTATCGGGGCCTTGCTGGAAACCGTCAGCATTTCCCTGGTGCTTCCTATTGCTACAGTCCTGACCAATCCACAGAGTGTAAATGGTGACGGCATTGTTGGAACATTATATCGATTGCTTGGATGTGACAGTGTGCAAAGCTTTGCACTTCTTATGCTGGTAGGTTTGTTGCTTGCCTTTGTGACTAAAAACAGTTTTCTCTTTATACAGACAAAGATGCAGCTGGATTTTGTATACAACAACCAGTTCGAGACCTCTCGTAAAATGATGATTAATTTTATGAAGCGTCCCTATGAGTATTATCTGAATGCAGAGACTGCAGTGATTCAGCGAAGCATTACCTCGGATGTAAATAATATGTATGCCATGGTGCTTTCTATTTTGCAGCTGATGAGTGAATTTGTAGTATGTGCATTTTTAGGTACCTATCTGGTTATGCAGGATGCAGTAATGTGTATTACTATTGGGGGACTGCTGGTTCTGGTATTATTAACCATCAAAATGGTTTTAAAGCCGATTATGGTGCGCGCCGGCAAGGAAAATCAGGACTTTTATGCGGGGCTTTTTAAATGGATTAATCAGGCCGTTACAGGTATTAAGGAAATTAAGATTGCCAATAAAGAGAGTTATTTTATCAGTGAGTATGCCAAGTGTGGGAATGGCTATGTGCAGGCTGTGAAGCGGTACTCTCTCTACAATACCGCACCGAAGCTTTTAATAGAGACTATTTGTATTGCAGGATTTGTGGTATACATGCTGGTTGCCTTTGCAATGGGCAGGGATACGGAGAGTATTGTAGTCTCTATTTCAGCCTTTGCAGTGGCAGCCTTAAAGCTTTTGCCAAGTGCCAACCGTATTAATAACCAGCTGACTAATATTGCTTATTTTGAGCCGTTTTTCTATGGTGCCAGTGATAATTTGCAGGCGGATATTAGTGATAAAACCATTGTGTATGAAGCAGATGCTTATACCGGCAAGGAGGTTATCACGAAGCTGCCGGTATGTGAGAAGATTTTACTGCATGATATTACGTACAAATATCCAAACACTGACAAATATATTTTTGACCATATGGACATGGAAATACCGATTGGTCAGGCAGTGGGTATTGTGGGCACCTCCGGCTCCGGTAAGACTACCGTTGTGGACATTATGCTGGGACTTTTGGAAATGGAAGGCGGTGTCATTACCGCGGATGGCGCAGATGTCAATACCAGGGAAAATTACCCAAGATGGCTGGGTAATGTAGGCTATATTCCGCAGACCATTTTTATGCTGGACAGTGATATCCGCCACAATGTAGCATTTGGTGTGCCGGATGAATTAATAGATGATGAAAAGGTCTGGAAGGCTTTGAAGGAGGCCCAGCTGGATACCTTTGTAAGAGGTTTGCCGGCTGGTCTGGACACAGAAATCGGTGAACGTGGTATTCGTTTGTCAGGCGGTCAGCGTCAGCGAATTGGCATTGCGAGAGCGTTGTTTGACGATCCGGAGGTGTTGATTTTGGACGAGGCTACTTCTGCGTTGGATAATGACACAGAAGCTGCGATTATGGAGTCTATTAACAGTCTGCATGGCAAGAAGACCCTGGTGATTATTGCTCACAGACTGCAGACCATTGAGAAGTGTGATATGGTATATCGTATAGAAGGCGGTAAGGCAGCAAGAGAGAGGTAAAAAGGAGGTGTATTTGTGGAATTAAGTATTATTGTGCCGGTATATAATATGGCAGCTGACGGCAAGCTGGAATATTGCCTGAACAGTTTATTACATCAGAATATTACGGACTATGAAATTATTGCGGTCGATGATGCTTCCACTGACAATTCTCCGCAAATATTGCTGGAATATGCAGCTGACTATCCGGATGTTTTGAAGGTGTTTTTTTCACCGGAGAATCGTAAGCAGGGCGGTGCCAAAAACATTGGTTTAAAGCATGCCAAGGGAAAGTGGATTGGATTCATAGACAGTGATGACTGGATTGCTCCGGATATGTATGAAAAGCTGTTGAAAAGAGCCAAGGAAACGGGGGCTGACATGGTGGCCTGTAATTATCACCTGACCCATGAGCACAGTGATGCCATCGGACAGGAGGTGCACACCCATTATGCAGCACAGACGGGGCCTTTGGATGAAGAGAAATATAAGCTTTTAATTTTGGATACGGGCAGTCTGGTAATTAAGATTTATAGAAGAAGCTTGATTTATGATTGTGGCATGCAGTTTCCGGAGCATATGTTTTATGAGGACAATGCGATTGCCAATGCAATTGTACTGCGGGCAAAGCATTTTGAGCATATTGATGAGCCTTTGTATGCTTATTATCAGCATCAGGAGTCTACGGTACACACTATTAATATGGAGCGTCTTTACCATCGTATGGAAGCCGCCCGTATTATGTTAAAGCACGCCAGGGATTTTGGTTATCTGGATACTTATCATGACGAAATACAATTTAAATTTACGATACTATTTTATGTAAATACCATGTTTGGATATTTACAGAGTGAGGGCAAAAAGGATATTGCCTTTTTGACTGCATTGCAGAGGGAAATGAAGGAAACCTTTCCTGATTTTGAGGGAAATCCTTATTATAAGGCCAGAGTTGGGGAAGAGGAGCGTATGTTTATTCATATGCAGCAAAAGGGCACCCGCAGAATGTTGGCCTGGTATGAACTCAAATGGTTTATACGAAGACTGCGAAAAGGCGGACTCAAAGGGTTACTGGTAAAGACAGCAGGAGCTTCTTTGGGCATGGTGCTGTGTCTTCTTTTTTGTAGTTTTGTGCTGAGAGATACCCGCTCACTGGAGTATCCGGTCGTTCTAATGGGAGACAGTATTATTGCTAATGATTACTATGGGGAAGAGCTGGATGTAATGCTTTCTGAGGGACTGGGAGAGACGGTATTTAACGGTGGTTTTGGGGGTACCAGTCTTTGCAATTCCAATCTGAACTATTATGATACCTTCAGTGCGGAAAGTCTGACCATGGAAGAGCTTACGGACAGTATCATTACAGGGGATTTCAGCGTACAGAAAAGTGTAATAAAAAAGGTAAGTCAGCTGGATTATTACGAGAGCAGGCTGGAAACCTTATCTCAAATAGACTTTGACAAGACCCATACCCTGATTATAGAGCATGGTGTTAATGATTATGTTCTTCAAATTCCCCCGGAGCAGTTTGGAGAGACCTTGGAGCAGATTCTTACAGCTTTAAAGGACAGGTATCCAGATATGAATATCTGGGTGTCCTCTCCAACGTATTGTTATATCGTGCAGGACGGCAGAAATTTATATTGTGATACTACCGAATTAGGTCCATATCTGTTGGCTGAATATGTACTGGAGGAAGAGCGGGTGTGCCGAAAACTGGGCATCGGCTTTGTAGATAATTATCATCAGGAGATTATTACCAAGGATACTATGGAGCAGTATTATTTGGATGGTCTGCATTTGAATGAGGCGGGCAGACGTGTGATAGCAGACAATATTCTGGCAGCTATAGAAAGGATGAAGCATGTTACCGGAGCAGGTTTTTAACAGATGGAAGCAGAAAATAAATAAACAAGATATATATACGTTTATGACCGCTGTGGTGGTGGGGCTTTTGACGCACATGCGTATATTTATTCATGACATACCAAATCATGATGGCATGAGCAGTCTCTTTTTTGATCAGAATATGATTACCTCCGGCCGTTGGTTTTTGCGCGTGGCATGCGGTATTTCTTCTGATTATACCCTGCCATGGGTGATAGGTGTGCTGTGCGTATTGTATCTTGCGTTGACGTCAGTATTATTGCAAAGATTTTTTGCAGTAAAGCATACTTTTACTGCTATGCTGTTGGCTGCTGTTTTGGTGGCATATCCAAGTCTTGCATCTAATTTTGCATATATATTTACAGCGGATGGTTATATGCTTGCGCTGTTATTGGCGGTTCTTTCGGTATATCTCGTAGAAAGAGGTAAGCTTGGTTTTGTGTGGGGAGCAATAGCGCTTGGTTTCAGTATGGGGATATATCAGGCATATATTTCCTTCACCATGATCTTGGCAGTTTATGCAGTTTGTCGTGCATGGTTTCTTCATCCGATCGGGAAAGGCTCTTTGGGCCAGACAATTCGTTCTGAGGAAGTAAAAAATAACTGGGGCATCACCTGGCGCTATATTGCTATGGGTGGCATTGGTGCTGCCATTTACTATATCATGCTGCAGGTGCTTTTGTTTGTGCAGCAGACCGGACTTTCCGGTTACCAGGGTATTGGTGAAGGAAATCAAAAGTCTTTATTGGATACCATCGTTCAAATTTACCGTGATTTTGTTATTCATACTCTGCGTGGAAATATTATGATGCAAAAGGGTTTGCTTACTGTGGCGGTAGTAGTGTTAGTGGAAGCTGCTGCAGTGGTTCTTTTCAGGACACTGTATCAGGCAGGTAGTCTAAAAAGCATCTGGACTTATTTGTGTGGGGTAGTGGCAGTGATTGTTTTGCCGGTTTGCTTTAATGCCATTTTACTTATCTCTCCGGAGGTAAATTATCATTCACTGATGCGCTATCAGTGGGTGTTAATACCGATGATGGCTGTGGCAATTGTGGACAGGCATGGGGAAGTCGTTTTTACATCCTTAAAAGGCAAGGTAATGATTGCCTGGCTTGGCGTTTTTGCGTCGGTAATAATTGCATTTCAGTATGGAGTTATTTGCAATGTCGGATATTTTAATTTAGAAAAAAAGTTTGAAAAGACCTATTCTTATTGTCTCAGATTGCTGGAGCAGATGGAGGAAACAGAAGGGTATTATCATGGAATGCCAATTGCAATGATTGGTGTGGTAGGTGATGATTATCTGCCAAGCACAGATTTGACGGTTGGTATAACGGACAGTCTGATAGGCGTAAATGGGGATTACTTGTTCTATACGGCAGAAAACTATAAGTTATTTATGGAGTACTATTTTGGTGTTACATTAAAGCTGGTGCCAATTGATGATATGGTAGAAATTACCCAGACACCGGAGTATAAGGCGTTAAATACCTTCCCGAAAGAAAGCTCTATGAAAGTAGTAGATAATATTTTGTACATTAAGTTAGAAAATCAAGGAGATTAAAAATCATGGCTCTATTGTCCGTAATTATTCCGTCTTATAATGAAGAAGATAATATTGCAAGGACGGCAGCACGCCTAAGAGAAGTACTGTCAGAAGCAGAGATACCATATGAGCTTCTGTTTATCAGTGACGGTTCCAGAGACCGTACCTTCGAGGAAATTAGGAAGGCTGCTACAGTTGACAAACATGTGAAGGGGTATGAGTTTAGCCGTAATTTTGGAAAGGAAGCGGCCATTTTTGCCGGACTTAGTCGTGCTCAGGGCACTTGCGCTGTGGTAATTGACTGCGATTTACAGCATCCACCGGAAATGATACCGGAGATGTTTCAGCTCTGGAAAGAGGGCTACGATGTGGTAGAAGGCGTAAAAAGTGATAGAGGTGACGAAGGAAAGTTACATAAGCTTTTTGTTAATACCTTTTACGGTGTAATGAGCAAGCTTATGAAAATCAATATGAATGATACCTCTGATTACAAGCTTTTGGATCGTAAAGTGGTTGATGTACTTCTGGAGCTCACGGAGAGTAATACCTTCTTCAGGGCGTTAAGCTTTTGGGTAGGCTTTAAGTCTATCAGCATCAGCTATGAAGTGCAGGAGCGCACCGCCGGAGAAAGTAAGTGGAGCTTTTTCAGCCTTTTAAAATATGCGATTATGAATACCACTTCTTTTACAACGGCACCATTACAGATTGTTACGTTCTTGGGCATCTTTTCGATTGCCATGGCTGTTATCATGGGGGTTCAAACCTTGATACGCTATTTTATGGGGAATGCCGTGGAGGGCTTCACAACCGTTATTTTGTTAGTACTGATGATTGGCGGATTTATTATGTTAAGCCTTGGTATTATAGGGCATTACCTGGCACGTATTTATGACGAGGTGAAGGGCAGACCAAGATATATTATTGCCAGAGAGACCGGCAGGGAGGAACAAAAGCATGAATAAAAGATTAAATAATTTTGAAGCATTGCGTATCGTTGCCATGTTTATGGTGTTAGTATTGCATTATCTGGATAAGGGCGGTCTTTTGACAAAGGTTACGGAGCCCTTTACTCCGGCTTCCTATGTAGCATATTTTCTGGAGGCACTGGCTATCGTAGCAGTAAACGTATATGTGATGATTACCGGTTATTTTATGTGTGAAAGCCGGATGAAGGTGACAAGACTGGTGCAGATTATTTGTCAGGTGATGTGGTATTCCTTATTGATTCCTGTGGTACTGGCATTGCTTGGTGTGGTAAATCTGAGTAGTCTTACTATTTACGATTGGTTGTACATCATATTTCCTGTACATATGAGGCATTACTGGTTTGTAACGGATTATGTGGTATTATTATTGTTCGTGCCGCTTTTAAACATAGCGATCAAGCATTTAAGCCAAAAACAGTTGGCATTGGTGACAGTATTACTGCTTTTATATCAGATGTTCCCTAAATCAATCCTTCCGGTAGTGTTTACGGATGATGACGCAGGGTATGGTGTGGTATGGTTTGTATGCTTATATCTGATTGCAGCATATATCCGTAAGTATGGTATTGCCTTTTTCTCTTCTATGAGAAAGAGCCTTGTATGTTATGGGGCAGGAGCACTTTGCATCTTTTTCAGTCTTCTTGCAGTAAGGCAGGTATATTTTAAGCTGGATGCCTTTGGAGAAAGAATAAATTTTGCTTATCATTATAATCATATATTCTGTCTGATAGCTTCCGTAGCTCTGTTCTATGTAGTGAAACATTGGAACATAAAGGATAATAAAATAAGCAGGCTGATAGGCAGAGTGGCACCTTATACCTTTGGTGTATATTTATTGCATGAGCATAGGCTTGTAGGATATAATTGGACAAAATGGCTGGGAGTTGCCCCTACAGAGAATATACTGATTATGGTGGCAGAGCTTGTGTTAAAGTGCTTCTTTGTACTGGTTCTGGGTATTGTTTTGGATTGGCTTCGCAGTCTGGTGTTTGCAACCATTGGCAAAGTGTGTAAGAATTGGAGGCTGGATGAAGTTGACAAAATCTTTCGGGAATAAAAAATTATTTTTTTATGGAGCGATCATTTTTTTATTCCTGTATACTTTTCGAAATATAAATCAAGGCATTGATGTGACAGATACCGGGTATCATTTCAGCAATTTTATGTACATGAGTGAAATGGATCCTATGTGGATTTTTTCTACTTATCTTGCCAGTGTGCTGGGGCATCTGTTTACACTGCTTCCGGGTGGGCATACCTTACTTGGTATCAATATATATACAGCGCTGATACCGGCATTATTAGGTGCAATAAGCTTTGTATTTGCGGTAAAGATTGTGGGATTGGATATTTTCCGGGCTTTCATCAGTATATTGATTGCATTGGCCTTGTGCTGGTGCCCAACCACATGCGTATATAATTATCTTACCTATTTGTTCTTTTGTGCGGGAGCGATGCTGTTATATATAGGGCTTGTCAGAGAACAGGCAAGGTACCTAGTGTTGGCAGGTGTATGCTTAGGTGTAAACGTACTGGTGCGTTTTCCAAATGCAGCAGAAGCAGCGCTGATAGTAGTGGTATGGTATGCATGCATGCTTCGTAAGGAAAGCCTGAAGCAGTATTTACAAAAGACAGGGTATTGTCTGTTGGGGTATTTTCTGGGCATGGGTGTAGTGCTTGCGCAGATTGCTGTTCAGTATGGTATTGACGAATACGTAAAGGGTATTATTCGTCTGCTTAGTATGACAAGTGATGCTTCTGATTATACCTTGTATTCTATGGTTTATAATCTGGTACAGGCTTATATGTTCAGCGGCAAATGGGTGGTGATAATGGCTGTTTGCGTGGGACTTGGCATTGTGGGCTTTATGGTGCTTCCGGGTAAGCTTACTGCTGTGAAGTGTGTAGGCTATGGTGTATGCTGTGCTGTTCTGGTACGTTGGTTTTACGGGCAGGGGATGTTCAGTTTGGATTATGATGGTTATGGCGCTATTTTAAACTGGGGCGTTGTTGCGGTAATCGGTGCACTTCTTTTAGGCGCTTGGCAGATACTGTCGCCTAAGGCTCATATGTCTGAAAAGTTATTGGCGGCAATGGTCATAGTAATTATCGGTATTACACCATTAGGCAGCAACAATCAGCTGTATGCAAACTTAAATAATATGTTTTTGGTAATGCCGTTTGTTCTTTGGGGATTAGGGAAAGTAATAGCAGGTGCCAGGGAAAAGGAGCTTTCTTTTGGAAGCATAACCTTAAAAATATCTGCATGGCCGTTTATGATTATGTCAGGTATGTGTGTTATTATGTTGCTCTGGCAGAGTATTTGCTTTGCCAATACCTTTGTTTTCAGGGATGAGGCTCCGAGAGACAGTCAGGTGACAACCATTCCTGCAGTGGCACATATGCAGACGAATGCAGAAAATGCGGAGATGCTGGAGGAATTGGGAGCTTATGTGGCGGAGCATTCTCTGGCAGGCAGAAGGGTGCTTTTGTTTGGGGATGTGCCGGCATTACGTGCTTATCTGGAGATGCCGTTTGTCATGAGTCCATGGCCGGATTTACCGTCTTATTCTACTGCTACCTTTGAATCAGAGCTTCAAAAAGTGGTTGCACATATCGGAGATAACAGGCCGGTTATTATTTTGGGCAGAAGCTTTAACGATTTTCTAACATCTCAGTTAGAAGATGAAGAGAAAACAAAGACATATGAAGCAAAATATGGATTTAAATTATCTTTGATACGTGATATGATAGAGACATACGAATATATTTGCACCTTTGAGAATGAAAAGTATGTAATTTATGAATAGAGAGGACAACGTGATGATTAATTTTAATGTGCCACCATTTACCGGCAAAGAAATGGATTATATAAAAGAAGCTATTAATAATCAAAAAATATGTGGTGATGGGCAGTTTACCAAAAAGTGTAACGAATGGATTGAAGAACGTACAGGAACGGCAAAGTGTCTGCTTACAACCTCTTGTACTCATGCTACGGAAATGGCTGCTCTCTTGGCAGATATTAAGCCGGGTGATGAGGTGATTATGCCGTCAT
>JAZRRW010000103.1:0-12036 GCA_045651105.1 Lachnospiraceae bacterium | reverse complement strand
CATGTGACCAATGGTTACAGGACTGTCAAAATATTCACCTGTACGACCGTCACGTAATCTTACCTTACCATCTCTGGAGATCGGAACACCCTTCCAGATTTCTCTATGGTCTCTGTTCTCGTATAAGTACTCTAAAACTTCCGGTAATAATTCCTTCTTGTGCTTTGCCTCAAATTCCTCCCACTCCAGATTTACATAATCGTTTGCAAGATCCAGGGTATCCATGATGTCATTTTCATCAGCACCTGCAAATACAGGAGTAGCAACGTTAAAGCCAAGAGCCTTTGCTGCTAAGGATAAGTGAATTTCAAGCACCTGACCGATATTCATACGGGAAGGCACGCCCAGCGGATTTAATACGATATCCAGCGGACGACCGTTTGGCAGGTAAGGCATATCTTCAACAGGTAATACGCGGGAAACAACACCCTTGTTACCATGACGACCGGCCATCTTGTCACCAACGGAGATTTTTCTCTTCTGAGCAATATAAATACGAACAGACTGATTTACACCAGGACTTAATTCGTCACAATTCTCTCTGGTAAATATCTTAGCATCTACTACGATACCATACTCACCATGAGGAACCTTTAAGGACGTATCACGCACCTCACGAGCCTTTTCACCAAAGATTGCACGGAGCAGTCTTTCTTCTGCAGTAAGCTCTGTCTCTCCCTTAGGAGTAACCTTACCAACCAGGATATCGCCTGTACGAACCTCGGCACCGATGCGGATAATACCTCTCTCATCCAGATTCTTTAAAGCATCTTCACCAACGCCCGGAACATCACGGGTAATTTCTTCCGGTCCTAACTTGGTATCACGAGCTTCTGTCTCGTATTCCTCTATATGAATAGATGTATAAACATCATTCTGAACCAATCTCTCACTTAAAAGTACAGCATCCTCGTAGTTGTAACCTTCCCAGGTCATGAAACCGATAAGCGGATTCTTACCAAGAGCCAACTCACCTTCGTTGGTAGAAGGACCATCAGCGATTACCTGGCCTGCTGCAACTCTGTCGCCCTTAAATACGATAGGCTTCTGATTGTAGCAGTTGGACTGGTTGGAACGTGAGAACTTGGTCAATCTGAACTCAAGTCTCTCCCCGTCATCAGCTGTCATCTTAATCAAATTAGAGGATACATAATCAATTGTACCATTCTTTGGAGCAACCACGCAGACACCGGAGTCAACCGCGGTCTTTACCTCCATACCCGTACCAACTACAGGAGCCTCTGTAAATAATAACGGAACTGCCTGACGCTGCATGTTGGAACCCATCAGCGCACGGTTAGCATCGTCATTTTCAAGGAACGGAATAAGTGCTGTAGCTACAGAAAATACCATCTTTGGTGATACGTCCATATAATCAAACATAGACTTTGGATACTCCTGTGTTTCATCCAGATAACGACCGGATACACTGTTCTTTATAAAGTAACCATTCTCATCCAAAGCTTCGTTCGCCTGAGCAACATGGTAGTTGTCCTCTTCGTCAGCAGTCATATAAACTACTTCCTCAGTTACACGAGGATTTGCAGGATCACTCTTGTCGATAACACGATAAGGTGCCTCTACAAAACCAAATTCATTAATTCTTGCATAGCTTGCAAGAGAGTTAATCAAACCGATATTCGGACCTTCAGGCGTCTCGATAGGACACATTCTGCCGTAGTGGGAGTAGTGTACGTCTCGAACCTCGAATCCGGCTCTGTCTCTGGACAAACCACCAGGACCCAGTGCAGATAAACGTCTCTTGTGTGTCAACTCACCCAGAGGGTTGTTCTGGTCCATAAACTGAGACAACTGAGAAGAACCAAAGAACTCCTTCACTGCAGCAGTTACCGGCTTAATATTAATCAAAGACTGCGGTGTTACCTCACCCGCATCATGGGTAGTCATTCTTTCACGAACAACACGCTCCATACGGGACAAACCGATACGATACTGGTTCTGCAACAATTCACCTACAGCACGAATACGTCTGTTACCTAAGTGGTCGATATCGTCATCATTACCGATACCGTACTCTAAATGCATATTATAATTGATGGAAGCAAAAATATCTTCCTTGGTAATATGCTTTGGTACCAGCTCGCTCACATTACGGGAAATAGCCTCTGCCAAGCCTTCTGCATCATCACCATTCTCCTCAATAATCTGAGCAAGTAACGGATAATATACCTTCTCATGAATGCCGAAGTCCGCAGGATTGCAGTTTACATGTGCATCCAGCTCAACCATCATGTTAGAAAGAATCTTTACATTTCTCTCCTCTGTCTGAATATATACAAAAGGAACAGCTGCATTCTGAATCTGATCAGCCAGTTCTCTGTTAACCTTTGTTCCTGCCTCTGCAATCAATTCACCTGTAGTAGGGTCTACTACATCAGCTGCAAGAATCTGTTTGTTAATTCTATTTCTAAAAGCTAATTTCTTATTAAATTTATAACGTCCTACCTTGGCCAAATCATAACGTTTAGGATCGAAGAACATGTTGCTGATTAAGCTTTCAGCGCTTTCTACGCTCAAAGGCTCACCCGGACGAATCTTCTTGTAAAGCTCCAACAGACCTTCCTGATAATTCTGTGCATTATCCTTTGCAAAGCTTGCCAAAATCTTTGGTTCATCACCAAACACTTCCAAAATTTCATCATTAGTACCCAGTCCAAGCGCACGAACAAGCACGGTAACAGGCACCTTTCTGGTTCTGTCAACGCGCACATAGAAAATATCATTAGAGTCGGTCTCATACTCTAACCACGCACCACGATTAGGGATAACAGTGGATGAATACAGAGTCTTACCAATCTTATCATGACCGATAGCATAATAAATACCCGGGGAACGTACTAACTGGCTAACGATAACACGTTCAGCACCATTAATAACGAAGGTACCTGTAGCAGTCATAAGAGGCAAATCACCCATAAAAATTTCATGCTCTGCAAAACCAACCTCAGGCTTGGCATTATTATGAAGACGTACTCGTACCTTTAAAGGTGCAGCGTACGTAGCGTCTCTTTCCTTGCACTCTTCGATTGTGTATTTTTTATCCTTTTCGCACAATTCAAAGTCTACAAACTCAAGACTTAATGTATCGTCATAGTTTGTAATAGGAGAAATATCTTCGAAAACTTCTTTTAAGCCTTCTTCGAGAAACCACTTATAAGAGTCTTTCTGGACTTCGATTAAGTTAGGCATCTCCAAAACTTCTTTTTGTCTTGAATAACTCATACGCATGTTCTTGCCGGTAGCAAGTGGTCGTATTCTATGTTTTTCCATTGACATTCACCCCGTTCTTTCTTTTTGGCCAGTTCATTAGCTGATATACTCATCTTATTTTAAGCATAACATTCCAATATAGCTTATCTATATTACTACAAGCCTGCCCCATCTGTCAAGCCCTTTTTTCAAAAATTTTCCGTATAAATTATAAAACCCCGCGGAGCATGTCCGCGGGGAAAAGTGTCAGTACATTATTTAACTGTAACTTTAGCACCAACTTCTTCAAGTTTCTTCTTGATTTCTTCTGCTTCGTCCTTAGAAACAGCTTCCTTAAGTGTCTTAGGAGCGTTATCAACAACGTCCTTAGCTTCCTTTAAGCCAAGACCTGTGATTTCACGTACAACCTTGATAACCTTAACCTTTTCAGAACCAACTTCTGTTAATTCTACGTCGAATTCTGTCTTTTCTTCAACTTCTGCTGCTGGGCCTGCTGCTGCAACTACTACAGCTGCAGCTGCAGATACACCGAATTCTTCTTCACAAGCTTTTACTAAGTGATTTAATTCTAATACTGTTAACTCTTTGATAGCATCAATAAGTTCCTGAGCTGTTAATTTAGCCATTTTTATTTACCTCCGAAATTTGTAAAAATAATTTGATTTTATAGTTTAATTAATGTCAATCAGGCACGTCCGCCCAATTGCTGTAATATGTTGCAGATTTAAGTAATGATTACTCAGCATCTGCTGCTGGTGCTCCGCCGTTCTTTTCAGCAATCTGATTAATAACACGTGCGAAGTTTGCCATAGGAGACTGTAAGCTTCCAAGTAACTTGGAGATTAATACGTCTCTTGATGGGATAGCTGCAATTGCCTGCATACCCTTTGCATCATAAAGGTCGCCCTCTACAACACCTGCCTTGATTTCCAAGTTTTTAGCTTTCTTTGCAAACTCTGCAATTACTCTTGCCGGAGCTGTTGCATCCTCTGTAGAAACAGCGATTGCGCTTGGTCCGTTTAAGTATGGAGCTAAAGCTTCAAAATCAGTACCCTTGAACGCAAAGTTCATAAGAGTGTTTTTGTAAACCTTGTAGTTTACACCAGCTTCACGAAGCTGTTTACGTAATGCAGTATCTTCCTCTACTGTAAGACCGCGATAGTCAACTAATACTACAGACTGAGCGTCTTTGATTACCTCAGAGATCTCTGCTACGATAGGCTGTTTTAATTCAACTTTTGCCATTTTCTTACCTCCTTATAGATTTGAGCCGATTAAGAGGTTGGCTAACGCCTGATATATAAAAATCTCTCTATTCGCAAAAACAGAGAGAGACTAATCATATCATATACTCTTCTCCTCGGCAGGCGGATTACTCACTTACAATTGCTTACCTGCTGTCTTCGGCTGGTCTGAAAACCTATAACAGATTATCACGTTTTTCTCTTGCTGTCAAGCACTTTCTTTAATTTTCCAGAATATTTTTGATAAAAATAACCTATTCCCCACGCCGCATACGGTACCATCAACAAACTATAGACATAAATATATCTAGCGCTCGCTTCCCACATAATATGAAACAGGAAACCACCCAACACACCTACCAGACCTATATACACCCAGAAGCCATCTGACAACTCTCCCCGCAGCATGGTTTTTTCTTTTTTCTTAAGCATTAACAAGGCAAACAAGAACGTTCCTCCAAAAATTACAATCTGAAAAACCTTACAATATCCCGTATAAGACATTAAAAGCTCTCCTTCATATAACGAATGAAAAAAGTCGCTTCTGCCTCCATAGTTACTAATTGTAGCCTGCAAGCTATCGTATGTGGCATGTGCCCACTGTGCCAAATGCTTTTCCACATAAAAATTCAGCGCATACTGTGGATTTTCTTTAAAATATTGCAGGCGTTCCGCAATAGCCTTTCGACTGACTTCATTTGCAATATCCGTATTCAAACCACTCTGAGCATACGTATTAAAATTAAAGCCATTATAAAAGCCGCAAGCCCCATGACCTTCCTGCATACCCATAGCAAGATAGGACAACGTGGTTACCCCTGAGCTCAGGGTATTTCCGGCACGATATTCATATCCCTTTTGCACTACAGGCAATATACTGATTGCACCAACCATATACACTACCGCTGCTGCAACAAAAATCCTCTTTTTTTGTCTAAGCCCCTCGCATAACACAACCAGACAAACCGCTATCACAAGTATCAGCGAATTTTTTCTAAGCATGACACTCAAGACAAAAAACAAAACACTCAGCCAACCTTGCAGACAAAGACGACCTTTTTCAGCAAAACACATAAGACAATACAGACCTACTGTAAAAGCGGTAAAAGCCGGCACCTCACCATAAACAAAGGACGAATACAGGAGCATCGGCAGATTTATTGCTGCAAAACACAGAAAAAGTACATTTACAAATGTATTTTTCCACATTTTATCAACAATACGATATCCAAAATATACCGTTACACAGGTCAAAATAACATAGATGCCTTTTATAAAATGATATGCATGCTGTTCAATCCCAAGCATATTCCATATGCGGAACAATACCTCCAAAAAGGCCACCAAACCTACTTGATGAGGGTAATAAGACAAATAAGAATCCACAGGATGTATAGCTGCCATATCTCCTCTTGCAAAGTTTTCGGCGATGCCATATACAGACATAGCATCTCCTCCCGGCACACTTTTACCAAAGAGTATCAGCACCGCTCCCGCCACGCAAATCCATGCCATAACTATCACTACAAAAGCTTTATCCTTATAACGCAGCTTATTATGAACCCATGCCGCAATCACGCAGCAGACAACCGTAAATAAAAGCCCAATACCAATAGACGCCAAAAGGTTGTTGCTTCTAAACAAGGTAATCTGTATAGACATATCATCCACATAACTTGTAACCAACAAGGCGCTTGTCCACAAAATCAGTGTCAAAACCACCGCAAGTATCTTTACCCCATTCAAAACATACTCAAAAAATGCTTTTCTAATTACTTTCATATCCTTCTCCACGTAAATACAAAAACTCCCCTGAAGCAATCCAGGGGAGAAAATGTCATTATTAGAACTTCATGGTATTAACCTTAACACCAGGTCCCATTGTAGAAGTCAAAGTAATGCTTCTTAAATACTGACCCTTTAATGTGCTTGGTTTAGCCTTTGTGATTGCTTCCATTAAAGCATTGAAGTTGTCCTGTAAAGCTTCTTCTGTGAAGGAAACCTTACCAAGAGGACAGTGAATAATGTTTGTCTTGTCAAGTCTGTATTCAATCTTACCAGCCTTGATATCAGCGATAGCCTGAGCTACGTTCATGGTAACTGTACCAGCCTTAGGGTTTGGCATCAAGCCCTTAGGACCTAAAACCTTACCGAGACGACCTACAACACCCATCATGTCCGGTGTAGCAACAACTACATCGAAATCTAACCAACCATCATTCTGAATCTTTGGAATGAGCTCATCACCGCCTACATAATCTGCACCAGCTGCTTCTGCTTCGTTAATTTTATCGCCCTTTGCGAAAACTAAAACTCTTACAGTCTTACCGGTACCATGTGGAAGAACTACAGCACCACGAATCTGCTGGTCTGCGTGACGACCATCACAACCTGTTCTGATATGAACTTCTACTGTTTCGTCAAACTTTGCTGTAGCTGCCTTTTTTACTAATGCGATTGCTTCAGCTGGCTCATAAGCAACTGCTCTGTCTACTAATTTAGCAGCCTCTGTATATTTTTTACCGTGTTTCATTTTTTACCTCCTATGGTTCAAACGACAAATCTGATTTGTCTCCCAATTTTATTGAAATTATTCTTCTACTAAAACACCCATACTACGAGCTGTACCTGCGATCATGCTCATAGCGGATTCAAGATTAGCTGCATTTAAGTCAGGCATCTTCATTTCTGCGATTTCCTGAAGCTTAGCCTTAGAAAGGGTAGCAACCTTGTCTTTGTTTGGCTTTCCGGAACCGGACTTGATGTTACAAGCCTTCTTAATGAGTACTGCAGCTGGTGGAGTCTTTGTTACGAAACTGAAACTTCTATCTGCGTATACTGTAATTACAACCGGGATGATTAAGTCACCCTTATCAGCTGTTCTTGCGTTGAACTCCTTTGTGAATTCAACAATGTTAACACCATGCTGTCCAAGTGCTGGACCAACTGGTGGTGCTGGTGTAGCTTTACCAGCAGGAATCTGAAGTTTAATATATCCTGTTACTTTCTTTGCCATTGTGGCACCTCCTATAATGTGGTTATTGGCGCAAGCCTTTAGCTCGCTCCCACAGTTCGCACATGCGAACTTTCGTGTGACCTTTATTTATACATTCCTTACGGAACGAAAAATAAACTGATTATAATTTCTTGACATCTGTGATATTAACATCTACAGGTGTCTCACGGCCGAACATATCAATTACGATAGTAACAACCTGCTTGTTCAAATCAAGCTTCTGTACAACACTTACGGTATCTTTCCATACGCCGGCAGTAACAACTACGCTGTCACCTTCTGCGAAATCAACGAAAAGAACGGCTTCTGCCTTTTCTACTGCGATTCCCAGAGCTCTCATTTCGGACTCTGTCAGCGGAACCGGCTTGCTTCCCGGACCTACAAAACCTGTAACACCACGAGTGTTTCTGATTACATACCAAGTATCGTCATTCATAATCATCTTGACTAAAACATAGCCCGGAAACAGCTTACGTTCTACTTCCTTCGTAGCACCATTTCTAATCTCCTCAGCCTTTTCCATAGGAATCATGACTTCGCAGATTTCTTCTCCGAGGTTTCTGTTTAAGATGGTACTTTCGATACTGTCCTTCACTTTGTTTTCATACCCAGAATAGGTATGTACAACATACCACTTTGCTTCTGCCATACCGCCATCCCTCTCTTATAATGTAAGTAAAATGTTTACACCATACTGGATAAAGAAATCCATAATTGCAATGATTACACCTACTACGAGAGAAACGCTGATAACAGCTATGGTCTGCTTTAATAATGAAGTTTTGTCAGGCCATGTAATTTTTTTGAATTCGGCTTTTACACCCTTAAAAAAGCTAGGCTTTTTTGTTTTTACTGCATTATCGCTCATACTACCCTCCAATAACTGACTGAGCAAGCTTTCCTTGCTAAATTATTTGGTTTCCTTGTGCATTGTATGAGTTTTGCAGAATCTACAATACTTCTTGGTTTCCATTCTTTCAGGATGGTTTTTCTTTTCTTTTGTTGTATTGTAGTTACGCTGTTTGCATTCAGTACAAGCTAATGTAATTCTAGTACGCATAGTTTCTACCTCCACTTAAAGTAATAATAGATATTGTTTCGTTTCTGTACTCAGGCCTTTGTTTTTAACAAAATTAGAGCATTAAAAAAAGACCTACTCTTCGTCTTTCCGCTATAATTTACCACAGCGGAACGCAAATGTCAATAGTTTTCTGCAATTTCTTTACTTAAATTCCTCCGGCACCTGCTCCATATTCTGCCAGGTTGCCATGGCCTCCTCAAGACTCATACCGCTTGCAACCGCCTCCTTACGCACTGCATTAACCGCCTGAATCTCCATCATACGCTCTCCGGTAAGCTCATACCCCTTCATAGCCACCAAAGTAGCAATCCATGCCAGCATCGGAATCACACAGAACAATACAATTACCACCCAGTTCATGCCTGCCGTATACGGCGTTTCTACCGTAGGAAGTGTCTTTAGGCCAATCATGGAAACAGCAATACCAACCACAGTCGCAGACAAAGAAGATACTAATTTGTCCACCAGTGAGAACAACGTTCCCATAATACCCGGAATGTATTTACCGGAACGATAGGTCTCATAATCGGAGCAGTCAGCAACCATCGGAATCGGCATATCTGCCGTAGAATAATACGCACCATAGCCCACACCGAAAAATATAATAAACAAAATCGTATATAAGTTAATGGTGATACCATTTCCGTCATATATATTCAAATTCCATGCCGGATTGCCCTTCTGCCACAAAAGCAAAAGTGCCAGCACGCCCACATAACAAATTAATGCCACAGACACAAACTTCACCAAAGAAGCCTTTTGTCCCTTTTTCTGGGAAGTACGTACCGTTAATAAAAAGAACGGAACAGAGAATACATACCCCAAAACCATCATCGGCAGGTACAAGCGGTCATAATCCCCCATCATACAACCATACAGCATACACAAAACCGTGGTGTTTGTGGCAATAGACAATGCCAGCTTACAACCCGCACCGGCTACCATTAAACGCTGCATCGGACTGTTGTTTTTAATAATTTCGATATATTCGGAAATCTTGGTTTTCTCCTGCGCCTTACCACCGATACCAAAATATTTAGGATTATCCTTTTCCCAGATACCCACAATAGCCAGAGCGGTAAGTATGATAGAAATCACAATACCAATGGGTGTCAGGAAGGCATAAAATTCGGCTCTGCTGTAGTCCGCTACGTTAGCCCTGACAATAGGTGCCAGAAACTGCATCAGGCCCATACCTGCCATAGAACCGACCGTATTAAAAATAGTAAACATCGGTCTCTGGTTCGGGTCGTTGGTTAAAACCGTCTGACCGGAACGAGTAACAGAAGTCTGGAAGGTATAACCGATCACCCAGATAGCATATAACACTACAAAGGCCACATAACGCAGCCACTGCATATCCCCCGGAATGCGCGGAGTCAATATATACAGCACAATCGTTGCCGCCGCCATAATCACGTTACCGATAACCATAAACGGTCTGAATTTGCCGAATTTGCCATTGGTACGGTCCATAAGAGCACCGATAATCGGGTCCGTAATGGCATCAAAAACTCGCATGCCGGTAACCATTACAGATGCAAAAATCGCACCGATTGCCAATACATTACTGCCAAAGGTAGCAATATAAGACAAAATTAACACATAATAAACATTTGTTGCACCGTTATTCAGTGGGAACAAAACCAATTGATACATTTTCGCTCTGTTCAGGGAATTAGCCTTTACAGAAGTTGCATTTTCATTACTCATCGCCTTTTTGTACTCCTATTCTATTTGATGCCGTGCAGGCACGCTTACTTCTTATACCCAATTTGCACTGTTTGAGCTCTTTACACTAAGCTTATACGCCGGATTTGGCTTGTCTACCTTACGAAGCACAGCAGTATCCTCACAGCTGCCTGCCACTGCCTTTAAGTGATTTTCCGCTTCCAGTGTCACTTCAAAGGTAAACACACGCGCTCCTGTCTTTTCTGCCACCAGCTGACCGTTATTGTAAAGCGCCACCTTTGGCTGATTGCTATACACCTTTACCGTAGTTACCGCCTCCGGTCTGTCCACATATCTGGAGCCTGCAATGTGTACAAAGCTCTCATCAGACCAATATGCCTTGTATAAATAAAAGCTGTCCTTTTTCATCTGACGGTCAAAGGTAACCAGCCCCTTGTGGTTCATGCCCGGCTCACCGCCCTGGTCACGGGCATCTGCCGCAAAATCAAACATGTTCCAAACATGAGTCGCCCACATATACGGATGACGCTCAAAGCATTTTAACATATATTCGTGGTAAACAGCCTGATATTCCTCCGTGTGGTCCCCACGCCTTGGCTTGGAAGAATGCAGTGTCGGCATAGCCTCACAGCCATACTCGGAATAACCTAACGGACGTTTCGGATAACAAAAATGGAAAAACTTAATCCACAAATCATTTAAAAACAAGCCCGGCGTATACCAGCCCAAATACAAATTCCAGCTGACCAAATCAGAAATATGTGCGGAACGATTAAACGGTCCGCAAACTGCATAACAAGCTAACGTAGTAGGCCTTGTAGGATCCATTTCATGCACCAAATCATTCAGTACGTGATGATTTTCCAGCATATCCTTCTTGTCCTTCGTGGCAATGGTAATCTCGTTGGACAGACCCCATGTCACAATAGACGGATGATTGTAATTCTGAATAATCAACTCCTTCATCTGGCTGATGGTATTCTCACGGCCATTTGGCATATGAGAGGAAATATAAGGAATCTCCGCCCAAACTACCATACCATATTCATCACACAAATCATAAAAAAACTGATCATGCTGATAATGAGCCAAACGAACGGTATTGGCACCTATTTCACGTATCAGCTCCATATCCTCCCTGTGGTGCTCTCTGGTAAGCGCATTACCAATGCCCTTTCTGTCCTGGTGACGGGACACACCACGCAACGGGTAAGAGCGACCATTGAGGAAAAATCCCTTCTCCGGGTCCACATGGAAGCTTCTTACACCGAAGCGACTGCTGATTTCATCCACCACCTGACCTTCCACAGAAAGCTTCAGCACTGCGGTATACAAATACGGATCCTTCAAACCATCCCACAAATGTACCTTCTCCATATCCAGAGTCACATCACTGCCCTGACCTGCCACAACACTTTTGCCATCTGCATCCAGAATGTTCACAAATACTTGGGCATCGGAAGCATTGTGCCAGCTCTGAATACGAACCTCTGCATCCTCTCCCTTTACCTTTGGTGTAATCTGAAGCCCCGGTCCGCCAAAATAGTCCATATCAAAATGATACTTATTCATAACAATCATATTTACATCACGATAAATGCCGCCATAAAAGGTAAAGTCGGCCTTTTGCGGATATACCCGGTCATTCACGCTGTTGTCCACAACAAGCTCTAAATGATTCTCTTCCTGTAACAGCGCACTCACATCCACGCGGAAGGTGGAATAACCACCGTCATGATGGGCACAATGCTTACCATTCAGACTCACGTCTG
>JAZRRW010000102.1:0-19445 GCA_045651105.1 Lachnospiraceae bacterium | reverse complement strand
ACCTCTCTTCTGCTCCTCCTTACCGAAATCGCTGACTGTGCTGCCGTCTGCAACATTACCCAGTCTGCTTGTGATACCGGACAGATAAGCCATAGCCTCTACTAAACTGGTCTTACCTGCCCCACCGTGCCCCAAGAGCACTACATTGCGGATTTTGTCCGTTGTATAAGTCTTCATATAAAAAATACCTCCACGATGTATTATTTTCAGATTATTTAGAATTTCAACCTGTGCTTCAGATTTTTTCTAAATCATAAATACATAATACACAATAATCACTCATTAATCAATATATTTTTAATAAATTTTCATAAATTTTTATATATTTTCAAAAAATTCGTTTTTTCTAGCTTTTCTTTTGACAATCCCTATATTAATGTATATAATTTAAGAAAACTATATTTAATCATCAGGTGAACATTATGCAAACAATTACTTGTTCTTTTATCGGTTTAGGATTAATCGGCGGCTCCATTGCCAGAGCCTTCCGTGAATATTTTCCGGATATGAAAATCAAGGTCTTTGATAAGGATATTCCTTCCCTATCACTGGCTGTAAAGGAGCGTGTAGCTACTTCTATACATACAGAGCTTACCGCAGATTTATGCGATGCAAATTATATTTTTTTGTGTGCTCCGGTTTCGGTCAACGAAGACCATCTGCGCACCATTTACCCTATGCTTAGAACTCACACCATCGTTACTGATGTGGGTAGTGTAAAGACCGGCATCCACAGGCTGGTCGCCGAATTAGGGCTTGAAAAGCAATTTATCGGCGGACATCCTATGGCAGGCAGTGAGCGCTTTGGCTATGCCAATTCCAAGGCGAATTTACTGGAAAATGCTTATTATGTGCTGACGCCTACTACGGAGGTTCCTAAGGAAAAAGTCTTAGCGTTAAAGGAATTGATTTCTGCTATCAAGGCACTCCCTCTGGTGATTGCCTGTGGGGAGCATGATTATGCTACAGCAGCCATCAGCCACCTGCCTCATATTATTGCTTCCAGTCTGGTAAATTTAGTGAAAGAAGCAGACTCCGAGGACGGACTGATGAAAACTCTGGCCGCCGGCGGCTTTAAGGATATCACCCGTATTGCCTCCTCCAGTCCCGTAATGTGGCAGCAGATTTGCCTCACCAATACAGACAATATCAGACATTTACTGCAGCAATATATCGCCGATTTACAACATATTTGCGACGAGTTAGATGCAAAGGATGCACTTGCACTATACAACTTCTTTGACCAGGCCAGAGTGTATCGCGATTCCTTTAGCAGTACTACTCGCGGACCAATTATGCCTTCCTATACCATCAGCATTGAAATTCCTGATAAAGCAGGTGCCATTGCTGAAATTACCGTGCTTTTGGCTAAGCATAATCTAAGTATTAAGAACATGAATATCGTTCATAACAGAGAGGCTGAATTTGGTGCACTGACTGTTGAGTTTTATAGCCGTGAAAATATGCTGCAGGCTGTGGAATTACTACAGCAGGATGCCTTTACCACTTATTTAAAGAAGAATTAATTTCGAGGTTTTTATGCAAAAATTATACAGCTCCGGCTCCTTTGCACGCAAGGCAAAGGTAAGCCTGAGAACTATCCGTTATTACGATAAAATCGACTTATTAAAGCCTACCCGAGTAGACGACAATGGCCGCAGGTATTATACAGACGAGGATTTTACCAGACTGCAGCAGATACTCACCTTTAAAATGCTTGGCTTTTCTTTGGATGATATCAAAGCCATGACCATATCCGCCCCGGACAAGGACACGCTCCAGAAATCACTTTCCATGCAGCTGTCTCTTGTTCGTATGCAAAAATCACAGCTTGCCAGAATGGAGCAGGCACTTTTAGAGGCCAATGCCTTTTTAAACAATAACGAGCAGCTGGATATGCAGCATATGGTCAACCTGATTCATTTATCCAATGCCAACCATGCCCTTCAGGAACAATATAAAACCACCAAAAACATTGACGCAAGAGTGCGTCTCCACAAGGAATGCTCTACCAATCCTATGGGTTGGTTTCCTTGGGTATTCTCCAAATGTGGACTTCATGAAGGTGCCGTTGTATTAGAGCTGGGTTGCGGCAATGGTGCCCTTTGGAGTGACAATGCTTCCCGCCTTCCAAACAGGGCCAGGATTACATTGACAGATATTTCCGAAGGACTTTTAGAGGAAACCCGTTTAAAACTAAACAAAGAGTTGGAAACAGCAGTTGCCGGAGGAGCGCTTTCCATCATCTTCTGCCCTTGTGACTGCCATGCCATTCCCTTCGAAGATGCCCATTTTGACGTGGTTATTGCCAATCACCTGCTTTTTTATATCGAGGACCGCGAACAGGTATATAAAGAAATCTTACGGGTTTTAAAGCCGGATGGACGATTTATCGCCTCCACCTATGGACCAAAGCATATGCAGGAAATCACCACCCTGGTGCAGGAATTCCATCCTGCCATCACCCTGGCAGAAAAAGAACTCTACGAAGTTTTTGGCCTGCAGAATGGTGTTACAGAATTAGAAACATATTTTCCTAAAGTAGAGACACACTATTACGAGGATGCCCTTTTGGTTTCTGACCCTGAGCTTTTGTTAGAATACATCCTTTCCTGCCACGGCAACCAGAATGAATACCTTTTGCCGAAATATCAGGAATTCAAGGACATGTTAACTAAAAAACTGGCACGAAGGCCTCTGAAAATCACAAAGGATGCCGGGTTGTTTGTGTGCACAAAGTAATATTTCAACAAAGTGCTATACACGCACACCTCGGTCCACTAGAAAATTTAAAAAAATCTCCAAAAAGTGCTTGCAAGTGACGTTACGTCACCTTTTATAATACATTTATAAATATTTGTACGAAAGGACCTATTACTATGAATATTATCGTAACAGGCGGTGCCGGCTTTATCGGCGCAAACTTTGTTTACTATCAGTTAGAAAAGCATCCGGAAGACAGAATTATTTGTCTGGATGCACTTACCTATGCAGGTAATCTGGAAACCTTAGAAGAAGCTATGAAGAACCCCAACTTCCGTTTTGTAAAGGGTGATATCGCGGACAGAGAATTTGTTTACAACTTATTTGAAGAGGAGCATCCGGACATCGTTGTAAATTTTGCAGCAGAAAGTCACGTAGACCGCTCTATTGAAAATCCGGAAATTTTCTTAAAGACCAACATTATGGGAACTCAGGTGTTAATGGATGCATGCCGTAAGTATGGTATTAAACGTTACCATCAGGTTTCTACGGATGAGGTTTATGGTGACCTTCCACTTGACCAGCCGGATTTATTTTTTACCGAGGAAACACCAATCCATACCTCCAGCCCATACTCTTCCAGCAAGGCTGGTGCAGACTTATTGGTTTTGGCTTATTACAGAACCTTTAAATTACCGGTATCCATTACCCGTTGTTCCAATAACTATGGCCCATATCACTTTCCTGAGAAGCTGATTCCTTTGATGATCAGCCGTGCACTGGCTGACGAACCATTACCGGTTTACGGCAAAGGTGAAAACGTTCGTGACTGGTTATATGTAAAGGATCACTGCTCTGCTATCGATTTGGTTATGAGAAAAGGCCGTGTTGGTGAAGTATACAACGTAGGTGGTCACAATGAACGTACTAATTTAGAAGTTGTTAAGACTATCCTGACACAGCTTGGCAAGCCTGAAAGCCTTATCACATATGTAACCGACAGACCGGGCCATGATATGCGCTATGCTATCGATCCAACCAAGATTCATACAGAGCTTGGATGGCTGCCTGAAACGAAATTTGATGATGGTATCAAGGCTACTATTGAATGGTACCTTGAAAATGAAGACTGGTGGAAAAATATCTTAAGCGGTGACTACCAGAACTATTTCCAAAAAATGTATGTAGAAAAAGGACGTGCGTAATATGAAAGTTTTAGTAACCGGTGTAAAGGGTCAGCTTGGCTTTGATGTGGTAAACGAATTAGAGAAGCGGGGGCACGTGGCTATTGGTACCGACGTGGACAACATGGATATTACGTTTGCCTCAGCAGTCCGCAAGGTCATCACAGAAGCTAACCCGGATGCTGTTATTCACTGTGCGGCTTATACTGCCGTGGACGCAGCCGAAGATAATGTGGAGCTGTGCAGACGAATTAATGCAGATGGTACACGCCATATTGCTGAAGTCTGCAAGGAATTAGATTGTAAAATGATTTATATTTCCACAGATTACGTATTTAATGGCGAAGGTACCCACTTCTGGCAGCCGGATGACGAACGCAGTCCATTAAATGTATATGGTCAGACCAAGTACGAAGGGGAGCTCGCCGTAGAGTCTCTTTTGGAGAAATACTACATCGTACGCATTGCATGGGTATTTGGTGTGAATGGCAAAAACTTTATCAAAACCATGTTAAATCTGGGCAAAACCCGTGACCACCTTACCGTAGTAAACGACCAGATTGGCTCTCCTACCTACACCTATGACCTTGCAAAGCTTTTAGTGGATATGGCAGAAACCAACAAATACGGCCGTTACCACGCCACCAATGAAGGCATCTGCAGCTGGTATGACTTTGCCTGCGAAATCTTTAAACAGGCCGGCTACGACCATGTGACCGTGAGCCCTGTTTCCGCAAGTGAATACCCAGCTAAGGCAAAACGCCCTTCCAACAGCCGCATGAATAAGGATAAGCTTACTGAGAACGGCTTTAAAAAGCTTCCAACATGGCAAGATGCACTGGGAAGATATTTAAAGGAAATTGAGTATTAATACCATTTACCCCCTCGTATTGAGGGGGTAATGTTTTGAAAATTGTCTGCATCGCAGCACCAAATTTTGGGTATTATTTTTTCATTTTAGGTATTGCCCTATCCTACAATCTATGCTACAATACTTACAAAGCATTAAATTTCTACTATTTCAAAAGATAAAATTTTCAGAACATCTATTTTTCATTTCAGAAATCTCAATGCTTTCGTTTCCCTAATTAACAAAGCAGCGAGGTTGTAAGAAATGACCTCCTGCGTATTTTACACAAGGAGGTAGTGTATGCACACTAAAGTATTGGCACCGGATGTACAGGTTAAATTCGACTACAAATCCAGAATATTTATCATGCTTTTCAGCAACAAAGAGAGACTTCTAAAGCTGTATAATGCCATGAGTCGTAAGAACTATACCGACCCGGAGCTTCTGACCATCAACACCCTGGAGAACGCAATCTACATGTCCATGCAGAATGATTTGTCCTTTCTCATCGACCTGCGGCTCTCCCTGTATGAACACCAAAGCACTTATAATCCCAATATGCCTTTGCGGTTTCTGCTGTATCTTTCAGACCTATATTCCAGGCTGACAAAGAACATGAACCTTTATGGCAGTAAGAAGCTGGAGATACCTCCACCGAGATTCGTGGTCTTTTATAATGGCAAGGATGAACGCCCCGATTACGAAGAATTTAAGCTCTCGGATTTGTACACCATACAGGGTGAAGCAGTTTCGTTGGAGCTGATTGTGGAGGTATTTAATATCAACAAGGGGCACAATACCGAGCTGGTAGAGACCTGTCGGGACTTACAGGATTATGTGGAATATACCCACCGTGTCCGTACATACGCAGAGGAGTTACCTATTGAGGAAGCAGTAGAAAAGGCGATTAATGAGTGCATTCAGGAAGGTATCTTAAAGGACTTTCTGGAAGCCAACAGAGCGGAGGCGATTAAGGTGAGTATTTATGAGTATAACGAACAAGAGCATATGCGCATGGAACGTGAAGACGCCTTCGAGGATGGACGTAAAGTTGGGCATAAGCTTGGACTTGACGAGGGTCTTGAAACCGGCCGTAACCAGTTGTTCGAATTAATGAATAAAATGACCGCTGATGGTCTCGGTAATCAACTCTCCAGACTGTCCAGTGAACCTGACTTTTATCAGGAGATGTTAAAGAAATATCTTGATACATGATTCAATTTTTTAAGGCTTGGGCGCATGCTCCAAGCCTTTGTTAATATATAAACTATTGTACACTCGTTTCGTTACTTGACACTACTTCCGAAGTTTCACTTATTTCCGCACCGGTACTATCCTCCGGTGTCGGACTTGGTGTCTCACTAATACTATCCTCCGTCTTCGGGCTTTCTGTCGGTGGAACAGTCACCTCCGGTGTTGGGCTCGGTGTCGCACTTGCACTTACCTCTGCGGTCGGCACTGGTGTCGGACTCGGATTTGAACTCGGTGTTGGACTTGGCGTTGCATCTATATCAACCTCCGGTGTCGCACTTGCCGTTGCATCTATATCAACCTCCGGTGTCGGACTTGCCGTTGCACTTGGGCTCGGACTTCCACTTACCTCCGGCGTCGGGCTTGGGCTTGGACTCGCACTCGCACTTGCCTCCGACTCACATGTGCCAATGACCTCGCCTTTATCAATAATCATAGCCTGGTCTGTAATCTCGTGCATACCCCAATGGGCTATAAACCGCACCTCAGTATCTTTATTCCCCAGAATTGTAAAATAGTAACCATCCTCTGCTGCAAAATCATTTGCTCCTATAGTCTGCGTATAATAGCTTTCCTGAGTACCGTCAGCATCTGTTACAACTACTTCACAGTAACCACTGGATGCAGTTCCAACACCAACAATGCAGAAAGTAACACCTTTTGTACCTTCTTTTCCGGAAAATGTGTACTTTATGTAGTTTTCTTCCTCCTCCAATAAGTCAACTACCTGCGTATCTTCCGGTACCACTTTGACAAGCATCTCAAAAGAAGCCGTCTGAACAACGCCCACATTTGCTGTCAGTGTTAATCTGTAATACGCATAAGCTGTTAAACTTACAGAACACACACCTACTGCAATAGATATAGCAACTATCGGAAATTTTTCAAAAAACTTTTTCAAAATTTGCTCACCTTTCTAGTTATCAGCAATCGCCTGCGTTGCACTTACAATAATCTGCATTCCATCCAGCTGTAGATTCTGGTAACCACTCTCAATATCGGCAGGCATAACTGCCTGAATCACAATCGGCTCGGATATGCTTTTCTCTTCCCCAGCAGCCGCTTTAAGCTCTCCGCTAAAAATATTGACAACTGCATGATTTGCAGCTTCATTGGCTGTACCATTACTATCACCGCTGATATTTTCAGTACCTTCACCATCAATTGTAAGGACAGAATTATCCAATGTCTCTAAAGCCGCCGGTTCCTCCGTGCTATTGCCCAGAGAAACCTTAAACTGAATAACCTCACGCAAATCGCCTATCTGAGTGGCATCGCCGGAATTCCCATCCTCGGATATAGGTTCCACATCGGAATCGCCTTCTAAGGACGTTGTGCTTGCCTTTGCAAAGCTCACCGCAACAGTATACTTCAAATCAATATTACCGGTATTCATCACGTAAATTGGTGGCAGATAATAAGTTCCTCCGGGCTCAAAATAAGTAATTGCAGCCGCTGACGCCTGTGCCGCCTTTGCTTTTTCCAGCTCTGTAACCTCTGCTGCCTGTTCACCGGAAGCGTCTGCTGCAGCCTGCAGAGCAGTAATGTCAGCAGCTTTGAATCTCAAATTCTCTGCACCAGCCTTCGCATAAGTCACTCCATTCTCATCCTGCCCACTCTCAACCACCAGCTCCACACTCATTTCGCCGGTCTGAATGACTGCCACGCCCGTATTAATTTCCTGCGTAAACCATGCGTAAGTAGTTTCCAGCAACATGGCACAACACAATACCATAGAGAAAAGACTGGCATATAGTGCACGCTCCGTAATTTTATTTTCCTTATTCTTTTTCCTGCTTCTAAACACGTTTTCTACCTCCATCCTGCATCCTCATCCATCGGAGCATTTGTCTGGGTGGCCTTTACAATTACACCCAGCTCTACCCTTGGAACTACCAAGCCGCGATAATTTGCGATATTGCCAACCTCCTCAGGCATACACACAATAAGTGCCATATATTTGACGCCACCTTCCTTTAGTAAGGCCCGCTCTGTACTATACATATTTAAAGGCATTTGGGCATTTTCCAAAGCCTGCTCCCGACTTTCCAGCTGCTTTGCCAGCTCTGCCTCTGTGTCCGCAAGGACCACTCCAAATTTCAGGTAATCCTGCAAATGAAAGGTCTGACCAAACACATTGGTGGCCGGCGTATAATCCGTCACACTGACTGCTGCCGTGTAGTTAAAATCCACCTCGCCTTTGTTTTCCACCTTCAGATATACCACCTGCACATAGCCCGGCTCATAAAGAGCCTCATCATCAAAAATAGCCGTCTCTGCGTCAATTTCCTTATACTCACCTGTCTCGGTCTTGTAGGACACCACCAAATCAAAATCTGCAAAATGAAAAATATTTTTCAGCTCCGGTGTGGTATCTGTAAACCATGCCAGTGAAGTGCCGGTACCCAAAACACCCCAGGCAACCAGCAAGCATATACTAAGGGCAAAAGCGAGCTTAGTATAAGATTTCTTTTTTGTTGTCACGCTTTCTCCCTCCTTTTTTCAAGTCAAGCATCAATCGCATTACATTCCTTCCTGTGCCATAAAAGTAACAGCCAACCGGCAGCTGCGGCTCCAAATAAAATAGCAAACCACATAAAAGCAGAACCCTCATCACCGGTAGCTACGGTACCATCCCGAAATTCCTCTACCTTAAACTCCCAGTCCAGAAAGCCTACTCTACTGCTGTACCAATTGTCCAGCTCCACAGGCATATCCAAAATGACATTTAAATTCACCTCACTGCCGGAGTCAAAGATCCCCAGACATACCCAGTCCGTCAACTGGGCTGTTTCAGAAGCTGCAGCATCAAAAAGATAGCCTTTTTCCATACTGTCCACTTGTTCCACGCGAAGCCCCAGCTGGGACAAAAACCATTCGGACTCCTCCCATGCCCCAAGCGCACGCATATATATTTTGACCTTTGTGCCCCTAGGAGCCGTATTCTTCACTGTAATCTGCTGGGAAATACTGTCTCCCGGCATCACATCCTTAAAATTGGGAAATAAGTCCGTCAGCGAGCAATCCGTTCCCGGTTCAAATATAAATGCCTTGGCATTACCATCATAAATAACATTTGCCTCCGTAGCAAAAACCGGCAACGCATACGCCATATTTAAAAGCAATATCATTAAAAAAGTAACTATTCTCTTCATACACTCCCCTATTCCTGCGGCCAGCCGGAGGCTGTATAAATCTTTCCGTTCTCGATAGGATTATGCTCACTCTGCACCGCATGAGCAACCACCGACAAGGTCAGCGTTTTGCCAATATAACTATTATCCACCTTATTACCTACAATCTCCACCTTGGAAAATACATCAGGCGTGGTTTCCCCCGGCTCCACAATGCCCTGATAATAATACCAGCCATCATGCAGCTGCCAGTCTGCTTCGTCAATATTTAGCTTAAAACACTCCTCGGCTGAAAGCACCTGAAAATCCACACCATACACAATCTTGACGCGCAGATAAAACGGGTGTGAGCAGTCATTTTCAATGCTGACCTCCTTACTCACAATATCCCCCGGAACGATGTAAACACCCTCCTTCGGAAACTCCGTCCCCTGGTCGGTCTTTTCGTGAATGATAAACTGAATATTACCGGAGGTCACAACATTGGTAGCCTTACCTACGGTTGAAAAATATGCAAGGGTACCCTGCGTGAAAAAAGTAAAAAGTATGGCCGCCAGGGAAATGGCTGCAAACCTAAGCTTGATTTTTCCTAACATGTTATTCCTCCTTTTCGTGAAAATTTATTCGTAACAGTTCAGCCATAGACTGTATGATGGGCTCGTCATGCTTGCATGAATGATCACACCGTGCAGTCTATGAGCTGAGCGCCCGATTATAAGCAAAGTTAGCTGCGTTAGCAGCGGGAAAGCACCGTAGGTGCCTTTGCGAATGGCGCGTCTGAACTGTTACATGTATTCGGCAGTCAAAGGGCATAACGTGAGGTTGTGCCCTTTGATTGCCGCCTATCCCTCATGCGGAGGGATAGGACAGACTTTTAGATATATTTGCTGTAACGCTCGATCATAGCTGCCAATTCTTCAATCGTCAGGTTGCCCTTGCCGATGGAGATCTTGAGATACTGACCGCCTGCAGCGTAGAACATTTCCTCGCTGAGTGGTGCAATGGCGTTCACTTCTTCATAGGTGAACAGGCCGTAGGTCTCGATATCTTTTGCAATCGCGTCGTAATCGTAGGTCATGGTTTCTGCATCCACATCAAAGATGTTGAACAGACCGCCTACACCACCGGGCATCGAAAGCATATCATTTGTGAAGTAGCACAGGTGTCCAACAGTAACTGGACTCCATGCGGTTGTTATTTCTTTTTCAATAACAACATCAACAAGTTCTACCTTAACAAGCTCGTCACCGTTCTGCTTTGCAAAAGTGTGACCGATATAGTCCGCAGCATTCTTATCGAGATACACATACTTGTTCAGGTTGTAATCCCAGAAGCCGTGCTCATAAACGACATCGACCTTTGTGCCATCCGAGAAGTGCAGCTCAACCACTTCGTATTCGTCTTCGGTTTCGCTGTCAACAAACATTATCGGTGCAGAATCAAACTTACCGGTCTCCTTATTCCAGACGAGAAGCCTTTCTTCGCCTGTTAGTTCGGAAACCGCCTTTTTGCTGCCGTCGGCCAAAGTGATCAGCGTATCAGGGGTTACGCAACCACCGCCACCGCTGCTGCTCGCAAGCAGATCTGTCATTGTTCCTTTTACGAAATCGCTGTAAGAATACTGTGCAACATCTTTATAATCGGCATAGTTGACCTGCCAGGTCTTGCTAAAGGTCAATGATTTGCCGTTAGGATCGGTAAATTCGTAGGTCACGGTGACCGTTCTGCCCGAAGTGCCGGTAGATACATAGCCATTTGTACTTGAGATAGTAAAGTACATCTGCTTCGTTCCGTTGTTATCGACAACAACAGGCATACCGTAAACCTGCTTGGTATCGTGGATAACGCCGCAAGTAACTTTCAGCGTATAACCGTTGGAGTATTCCCAATAGTTATTCGTTCCGTTCTGCTTACCAGTGCTGGTAGGAGTCAGTGTGGCGAGGTCAAGAATTACGGAATTATTTGCGGAAGTATAATACTTGATCTTAATGCCATCAAGTGCGGGGATCGCACAGCTCCAGTCACTATTCTTTGACTTTACAACAAGTAACGGAGTTCCGCCTGTGGTATCCTCCTTTTCCGGCTCAGGAATGCTGGTCTTTGTTGCAGACAACACGAAATAAACCGTATGTGTTGCATCGCCGTCGGTGACTGTCAGCACGTAGGTGGTAACACTGGAAGAGGTCAGATCAATCGCCTTCGACGCGTCGACTGCCGTGCCGTCTGCCGTTTTGACTACGTATGTCAGATTCTCACCGTGCTTCTGTACCAAAAGCATATCAAAGCTAAAGCTATAGTCGCCGTTATCGAGATTTACGGTCAACGTCGATTCCCAACGGTTATCACTGATGTCAAATACAGTTTCAAATACACGGTCTGCATTTGTATCGGTGAATGTTACTGTAGGAGCAGTTGTTCCTTGAACTGTCGGAGTGTAACAATCCTCTTCTCCAAAAACGAAATCATCCGATGTGCCATCTGTGTTCTTATAGGAGAATACCTTTGCGGATGCAATCACATTAGCTACGTCTACCGTAGCATAAGGAACAGTGTTCTTGTTGATTCGATTATCGGTTACGTTTGCGTTGGTAGAGCCACCTGTATTTTGCGGAATATAAGTAAATCCAAGGTTCAAGGATTCTCTTGTTCCATCTCCGTCAAGATCGTGTAGATACTCAGTCTTGTTAAGTGCGGTGGAGATAATACTGGATGCCGCACTCGGAGCATACTGCTTGTAGCTCTCGTTGATCCAAGCATCCTGTACCAGTGTTCCCTCAAGGATTACAGGAGTTGCATTGCCGCTTTCATCACACTCAAAGAGTCCGCTAAAGCCCATAATGGTCTTACTTGTGTCATTTACATTTGCCTTAAAAGGCTTTTGAACAAGGGTTACATTACGCAATGTAAGACTCTGTGCGGACATTGTATGAATGTTTGCCGCTGCACCACCGCTGATAGTGGAACCGTCAACAACGAGATTGCCCGATCTCAGGAAGATTGCCGCGCGGCCGCCGTGGATATAGGAGTTGACGATCTGGCTGTTACCATCTACCATAACCGCACTTCTTACATTGCCGCGGGCGTCATTAGACGAATCGGAAGGTTTCGCAGTATTCTCCGAACTCTGTATCTGATTATTATAAATAATAGAGTAAGAGAAGTTCGGACAAACAATCTGAACGTTGTCAAGAGTACCATTCTTCAGAACCACAAAGCCTGCGTTCATGGCATCGTACATAACGTCACTTTTTGCTTCCATTTTGAAACCGTTACCATACAATGTGTATCCGTCTGAAACTTCTAATGTGTGCAATCCTACATCGTTCAATAATACGACGTTATTATTTTTTGCAGAAGTTGCTGATGTTGCATTTACTGCATCTACAACTTCCAATCGCAACTCAGTCGGCTCACAATAGTCATTATCTGTAATCTTAACCTTAACAATACCGGTACCATTAAACTGTATCGTTCCCTTACTCCAATCCGCTTCATTTGCTGTATAGGTACCACTTACTGATGTACCCTTTTCAGTTTCTATTGTTACACCAACATTAGTACCGATAATCGATGCATCTTTCGCTTTAAATAATGAACCGAGAGCCACTGCACTTTGATTACCTACACGATACATATAATTATTTGTAAACTTTGATTCAAATTTTTCTACCGGCTCTTTATCTTTAATTTCCACATTAATTGAGGTCGACAAGCAGAAATAATAATCTGTAATGGTAATCGTAGCATCTCCCATGCCACTAAATGTAAGTGTACCCAGTTCCCAATTATCTTTATTTTGTTCATAAACAGCGCTTACAGTGCTGTCAGTACTTGCAGGAGAAACTGTCACCTGCACCTGACCGGATTTGATTTCCACATTATTGTCATCAACTACAAATAATTCTCCTATTGCCACAGACGATTCTGTTACATAAGAATCTTTTACCGTATCTGCTTTTTTAAATTTCTTGACAGAATCTGCCACATCTCGTTCTAAAATTGTAATACCCTCAAAACCTGTACCATCATCATATATCGGAATATGTTTTACGCCCCAACCATCTCCTTGAAACAGCTGATTAAAAGGAAGGTATACATGTTGTTTATCTTCTTTCCATTCTTCCTTACCATTTACCGCTTCCTTTCCAGCCATGTCATGAGTCCATTGCTTACCATCTATAAAATGGTAGCATTCTACCCTGTTTTCAGGGCGCAATTTATCCGGCACAACTACAAAATTATACTTGCCTTCGGAAGGAATTTCTTTACTTATACCTCCAATCGTATAATTGTTTTCTTGTATATTAACAGAGTCTACCTCTTCCAAACGACTAAATTGATGGTCATGTGTATAAGAAGCCAAAGAATTCGCCACTAACTCGCAATAATAATAATCATTCCAATCACCAAAATGCACAGTACAATTTTCTGCAGCAATACCTGTCATATCCGGCACAGTATATCCTTCGGCATCAGTAATATTTCTTCCACGGAGGGAGCCGATCATCATACCTGCATAACGATACCAATAATACTGATAATTACCGCAAACGTCATTATAAACATCAATCTGTGCAGCCACATGGCAATTTGTAAACGTAACTTCACTATAACCACGGAACATTCCCATCAGACCACCGCAAGCTACGTCCCATGATCCCCACAGAGCAGAAATCTTATTGGTATTGTCGATTGTGATATTGGTAAAGGTCATCTTCTGTTCGCTTGTATCAGTGCTATTACCGCCAATACCTACAATACCACCATTACCGGTGTTATACACACGAGGATTACAGTGGGTAATTGCAATATTTTCAAATGTGGCATTTGCCGCATACGCTGCAACCACACCTGTAGGAGTAAATTCACCGTCTGAAGAGAAGTTATCTACTGTTAGATTTTTAACTGTACCTCCGTAAACATAACCAAAAAGTCCCATGGCATCATTCCAATAGTGACCGTCATAATCCCCCTTCATAGACCAAGTATTTTGGTAGAAATTACTGATAGTATGTCCATTACCATCAAAAGTACCTTGGAACGCACCGCCGTAAGTATACCACACACCACCTGCGTCTTCTGCAACAACGGAAGCTGCAAGTGCAGTCTCGCCCTCTTCATAAATCGCCTGAGGCTCTTCATTTAAATCGATGAGCGCAACTTCGCCTCCGACTTTTCTATATCCAATAGGGTAGAAAATCTGCTCACTACCACCAAGATTAATATCTGCTAATAATTTATAGTACTTATCTCCATAATTATCATTATCATTGGAGATACATTCATTCAAATAAACTAACTGATCAGCATTGGCGATTAAATACGGATCTTCCTCCATACCTGAACCGCCACCAAACGCAGTTGCCACTGTTCCCTTCCAAGCATTTTCAGTATCCGCCACCATAGCAACTTCAGAGAATGTCGCCATTGCCACGCTTACTGCACCGGTCATAGGATCATAAGTAAACTGATTGTGCTCTTTCAAATCTTCTTTGCTGTCCACAAGGGTCATCACTGCATTTCCGCCTTTTTCCACATGGAAAAGGTGATAGTTACCCAAGTTCATGTATTTAGGCAAGATCTCGCCCAGATCAATAATGATGGGCACGGTATTATCTTCCGCAATACCCTCAATATGTATATCCACAGGGATCAGAATTTCTTCATTGACTACCGCAATATCACTACCTGAATTTTCAAGAGGCTTGATGGAAAGAGTTAGCTTGTCTGCCCCCTTCTCCATTTCCGTACCTTCCGGCACATATGCGGAGATGCCCACACCGCTCATCATTACGCCGCCTTCCGGCACCTTACCCTCCACAGACTCCACACTTGCAGATACGATTCCACCAAGAAACGCCTGCGAATATTCAGAGTTCATATCGTAACCATTACCAAAAGAATCCTGTTCAAAAGATGCCTGCGTAGCCAGTGCTTTGATTGTAAAATCTCCGGAAGATTCGCCTTGATAATCATTTCCTGCAGTAGTGATCATAGTCATCGCGAAAGTCATAATCACTTCCTCAGTAGGATGTAATGGACTCTGTTGCCCCTTTGCAAGCAGGGTTCCATCTGCAGTTGCACCGCCGTTTAAAACATTGTCAAGTAGGCCGATAGCTTTCAGTTTGGACAAATCTTCATGTTCTTCCAATAAGACTTCATCTTCCGCAAAATAGACATTGATCACCTCTGCCAGTTTTCCTACACCGCCCTGAGACTCCAATGTCAATTTATAATTGAGTGCAAGATTTCCATTGTTAACAAGCTTTATGTATTTAACGTCGGTATATCCGGGCTCCCAATTTTCATAGCTAAAAATAGTATTCTTGCCGCTTTCTTCCACATCATACCAGACACCGCTTTCTAAGTCGTCCGTCCAATACATTTTGACGTCCAGTTTACCAGCTTGAATAATGTTTCCACTATTTACTACCGCATCAGTAAACCAGGCAAACGTGGTTCCAATTAGCATTGTGAAACAGATCAACAACGCAACAGCACTTGAAATCAAGGCTGATTTATTGTTTTTTGATTTCGTCATCATTATGACCTCCTAATAGTTTTTTCGCTTTGCTATTTATCGGCGATAAAAAGGCACAAACAAGAGTCATTTATGCCCTTTTATTGCCGCCACACCTCAAGGGTGTGGTGGCTTTTTCTCGTGTTAAATTAGTTACCAGGGATAACGAGACCTTCGCTGAGGTCAATATCACCGCCGAGAGAAATATTTCCATCACCATTGTTTATAGCATCCTGCAAACCTTCACCGGTGGTTACGATAGTAGTCCCATCAACAACAGCATTGCCGCCGAATTTATATGTTACTACATTTACATTGTAGAACTCTTCCTCGTTCTCGGGATTGGTAAGTCGAAGCTTAACGGTGAAGGTTGCACCTTCAAGAGCATCGTCAACGTCGCCAACACCGCACATAAAGGTGCCTACGTTTGCCTCTACATCAGCGTAAGTCCAAGGATTAGAGGTTACAGAACCAAGGAGAGCAAGCTCTTCATTTGCCTCAAGGGTAACGGAACCATTGTGGAAACCAACGTATGCGCCAAAGTTCTCATAGTAACCGCCAAGGAAAATCTCATTCTCACCAAGGTCACGGTCAAGAGACAGGTAGAAATCGCAGTACCAGTACTCAAACGCAGCCTTTACAGCGGCATCAAGATTTTCAGGGCATTTGAAGATGAAAGCAGCTTCAAGTGCAGAATCAAGTCCCTCAACAGGAGACCACTGACCGTAAGATCCCCACTGAACCTTACCCTCGCCAACATATTCAGGAGCGTAGGTTACCGTAGCCTTGGGAACATCCAAACCTTCAACGGAAGGAGCTTCGTATTTAGAATCATCATGATACACTACGGTGAAGGGGCTGAAGTCAGCAGTTTTGAACACAACGTAACCGGTGTTAGGGTTGTAACGAGCGCCGTCAAAGAGCGTATCATAGTGATACAGTTTCACGGTTTTGGGATCCAAACCGATAGGAATTTTCAAACCAACTTCCACGAGAGTGGTGTTGTCTTCCGCCAAACCGATAACTTCTACGTTGAAGGATTCCGCAGTCTCGTTGTCAGCAACGGTGAAGTTGCCGTTGTAAACGGTTTCTTCAATAACGAGACTCAACTGGGTCGCATCACCGGCAACAGCGGCAGCGGGAACATTCGCATAGCCAATGTTGTACTGCTGGGGATGATCGTCACGTGCAATCAGTTCGTAAACAGCTTTGCCCGGTTCAACAGCAACGGAAGCTTTGTACGCATACTCAGCCATCGCGTCGTAGCCTTGGCCGAAAGAATCTTCTTCGACATTTGCCTGTCCTGCAAGAACAGTCAGGTCAAAGTCAAGCTTGCCATCCTGATACTGGTTGCCTGCTTCTTCCAACATATGGATGGAAAGTGCAAAACAATGTTCATCACCGGGGTTCATCACAACATCTGCATCGGTCACAGTCTGGGTGCCAAGTACAACGTCATTGCCTGCTTCTGCATCCCAAGCAGTAACAGAACCGTATGTAGCGTCGGGAGTGATAGCATACTGCATCACTTCGTGGAGATTCTTCTCTACGTCAGTGATTTTCAAAGCAACGGAGTACTTGAGAGCCAAGTTACCCGCGTTTTTGATTTTCAGGTATGCAACCTGAGTTTTGCCGGGTTCCCAAAGGGTATCGGCATTATTGTTCTGTGCTTTCTTAGTGAGCATATTGAAGATAGATTCAGTAGCATTGCTGATATCTTTATAACCGTCACCTGTATCCATCCAAAGCTCAACATCGAGAGTACCCGCAACAATTTTGTTGTTAGCAGAGGTAACGGAGTCTGTGAACCAAGCAAATGTACTACCGACGAGCATAGACACACACATAAGGAGTGACAGTGCGCTCATCAGCAGAGCACGCTTGGTGCTTTTTATTTTTGTCATACTATCTATGACCTCCTTATTAATATTGTCGGCGTAAGTGCTGACTGCACTCCGTCAACGCCGACAAACGGAGGCAGTTAGTTAGGTTGAGGCAACCTCCATGTTGTCTTTCAGCAATATGCATTTCTTGCGTATATGTACACCCTCTGATGTACATATGACTATATTTCATTTTCACAAAGGTTCCTCCTTCCAAATAGTTTTGTTTTTGGCTTTTATATAATTAGGTCTTTTATAAAGCCGAAAATTGAAAGACCTTCTTGATTGCTTTCGCGCAACTGTCTATTACACAGCGATGGATGCGAAAGCCGTCTTCACTTTTTAATACTTGATGGTTTGTCCGTTGGCATTTATTACAGAATATGTACCGCCGTAGATATATGCTGTGCCGCTGTCCTTACGAACATTTACGCAGTAATCCACACCACTGAATGTGCCGTTATAAATGTTCAGCGTGCCGTCAGCATAGACGTTGATCAGCGATTCGTCGTCGCGCGATGATTGTTCTTCATCATCCAGATAGGTACCACCGAAAATGCTGCATGTGCCATACACCAAAATGCCTTGCTGACAACACACATGAACATTTCCATAACCACCGATGGTTAAATCTCCGTCCTTGGTCACATTCAAGCCATACAAATCATTTCCAGTACTTAATGTATACTCGTTTAAGTACAAATTAATAGTGGTAGAAATCCGCTGCATTTCTTGTGGCATAGTAATATCATTCATCATAACAACATATCCACCATTAGCAAAAGCTGCAAGCAATTCATCCAATGTGTCAACCCAAACAGTATTTACATCATTTGTTGCATTAACCATTTCAACAGTATTAAATGCCTCATAAACGTCATCACTAGGATCCTCGTTCCTTATAACATTCTCTGTCTGTACAGCTTCTGCTTCAATCGTAATGTCAAATTGTCCGCCATTCAGCTTTGCAGCCTGCTCACGAGTCAAGCGTTCAGCGATATGAGCATGGTCAAATACAACCATTACATCTTCGATCACATCCTCGGTAGCTTCATCATCCTCATACGGAAGAATATCATTGTAGTACAAATAGTACACAAAATTATCACCTTCCTGATAAGAACCTACACCATAAAGTTTGCTAAGGTCGATGTCCACAAACTCAGTAATCGGAACCATATCTGCATCATACACATCTTGCCAAATTTTTGCATCTGTTACGGTAATCTTTACACGGACATACTGGTCATAAGAACCTGTATTCTCCACACGAACTTCCTTCTTCAGTTCGTCGCCCGGCAGAATTTCCTTGTACTCATAGTCATTCTGATTTTTATCGCTGTCTGGAGTGTTTTCCCAAACATCCACAGAGAAAATATCATCCGGGTTATCGTTTTCAGAGCCTGCAACCATAAACTTATTTGTCACAGCATCTGTATCGCTAAACCATGCCAAAGTACCCATAGAACAAATTGCAATCAGACAAACTGCAAAAGCCGCAGAAAATACTTTTTTCTTAGTTAACTGCATAGCCTTCCCCTCCTTGTTCATTGTAAGTTTCATTTCTAGTTCTCCTCCTTTCTTTGAATTTTTTCTATTTCAAACTCATGCTTGTCGGAATTCCTGTTGAACAAACACGAATTCAAAACCTAAGCCAAAGTCTTGCCTTTCGGCAATCAAAAGGCACAAGTATTCTTATGCCCTTTGATTGCCACCCATCCCCCGTAGGGGATAGAATAAGCAATATTAATTAACTATATAGTTACTCTTCCTCTTCTTTTTCCTTCTTCTTTCCTACCATATCCGGCAAGAACACAGCCACTATCAGCACCACACCCACGCCTATGGCAATATACATGCCCGGTGGGTTCTGGATAAAGCTTGACACGTAGCCCAGCAGTGGAATACTAAACACAGGCA
>JAZRRW010000101.1:0-4365 GCA_045651105.1 Lachnospiraceae bacterium | reverse complement strand
AGGTTCTGTGTTTGGCTGCTCAAACCACTTTTTTCGATACTTTTGTAAAATAGCATCTATCTTCTCAAATACTTCCTGCATAACTGCTCCTTTCATGGCAATATAAGCACTAATTGACCATGCATGAAATGAAATTCCATGTCGCGCTCTTTAATGATTAACTCCGGTTCTTGTTTCTCTTTCTCTGTTAGCGTAGGTATCCACATCATTCCGCACCGCCTTTCATCCTCTCTGCAATCTCTTCAATCTCTTTAAGTGAAATATCCGTTAAGCCGTATTCGGTTGCTATATACCGTTTTATTTCTTCTGCAAATGTATCAATAGCCTTAGTTACTTCATCCGCTGCGAAAGCTTTCTGTTCTGTATACGGTTTTATCAAAACACCTTCTTCTGTAGCAAATATCTCTGCTTTTCTGTTGTCCTGCCCCCAAATTTGCTTTCTCATTTCAATTGGTAAACTTATTCTGCCTGTACTGTCAAATTCTCTTATAATACCCACTATTTTCATATCATTCACTCCAATCTATGTGCTTACCGCATAATCCACAGTATGTTAGTTCACTATATCTTAAGAATTTGTGGCAAGAAGGACATTCAAATCTTATGCCACCTTTGCACCATGATGTATTCCCAATATTTATTTTGTGTGGCTTTTCTGGTATCTGCTTCTCCAGTGCATTCAAAATAATAATCTTCTCGTCCTGTTCAAGAGAATTCACTAATGAATTTTGTTGCTTTACTCTTTCAATTACGTGTTGCACTGTCATTCCACTCCTCCTGCCTTAACAATTTCGATTGCCGTGTTTAAGTAAACCATAACTTCGTCATATACAACATCTCTCACCTTATCTCCTGTGTTTGCCAAAGTGAGAAAAGCAATTCCTTTTTCATCTTCCAATTTCTCTACAACCTTATCCACATCATAGGCGGTAGGAGCTTCATCAATTACTCTTAGCACGGACGCTTTATACTGTTCCATGATTTCATGCAAAATCCCTTTGCCAGCTCTTAAGCCAGTGACAGTCACTCGAAGACTCTCAATCTCCTCCATCGCTACACTCCTGCTTATTAAATCTCCGCTCATACCGCTATACCTCCATGTTTCTCAAGAAGTTTGTCTACAAGTTCCACCGGTACATACGGATATACTGTTCCGTCTCGATAATCTTCTATAAGCTCGTCTTTTATACTCGCAAAGCCAAGTTCTAAAGCCGTATACATCCTTCCATCCTGAAAGGTGGCTCTCGGTGTACAGTAGTGCCATGTGCTTGCTTGGATGCTTATTGTGAAGCCATCTTCACAGATGAGCTTTGGTCTGAGTATTCCGATATACGGTGACTCATTATATGTATTTGTCAGCCATTCTCTAATTTTCACTTACAGTTACCTTCTTTTCTTTGTTATGTTCGTTCAAAATATCACATATGTAATGACCTAATTCGCAATCCGCACATATTTCATCTAACTCTTCCTGGTCTAGATTTTGACACGGATGTTTACATAAATTGTCACAAATATGCTCTGCCATTTCTGTAGTTATTCGGTCCATTTTTGTTTCTTTCATATCACACCCCATAATGTACTACATATCCACTTGATGTTACGTACAGCAGTATATACAGGGCTGCTGCTATGGTTAGAATTGCTATAATTAAATTTTTCATTGCGCTCTCCTCTCCTACGCAAACCTTAATTGTCCGTTTGCTTCACTCTTAATTGCTAAATTTGGCATCCTTTCCGCTATGCACAACTCCGGAGCATTTGCTCTAACTAGAGCTTGTGGTATTGGCGGACATACTGCATTGCCGCATCTTTTTACCTGTTCACTTCGCGGATACGCATTTCCTTTATGGTCTTTGTCGATTATGTAATCATCTGGAAAGCCTTGGCATCCATATAACTCTTTAGGCTCGAGCATTCTCAGACCAATATCCACTATCTGATAATCTACGCCTTGAATGGTTACAAGACCAAATCTGTCATTGGCAGTAATTGTATCTAATGGTTCCTTTATGTTCTGTCCGGTACCTTGCCCATAATATTTAATTAAAAAGGCTCTTACTTCTCCAAAGTGTGCTGGGCTCGTAGTGATGGTATGTAAAGGTTCCCTACAGTCCTGTCCAATGCCAGTCTTATAAAACTTACTAAGGAATGAGGTAACCAATCCATAACGATTACTTCCATCCACTGTCATAATTGGATTTTCAAGAGCCTGTCCACGCACCTCTTTATCTGCAGTCTCTGAATGATACTGTATGAGTGTGGGAGCCACTAACAAATGACTTCCTACCGTTGTTATGGTTCCGAGTGGCTCTTCAATGCTTTTGGCTTCGTTGTCATACTTGCACTGCACCAAATAAGGCTCTACCACGCCAAATCCGTGCTTACCGGTAATAGTGCTTAGCGGCTCGTTGGCACTCCTGCAGTAATCACTTTTCGCTCCACTACGATTTACCTGCACAATAAAAGGCTCCTTGTTATCAATTACAAATTTCTTGATACCTCTTGCAATACGCTCCATTGTCTTTGGTGCCAGCGGACGCACTGCACGTATGCCGTACTTCTCCTTGATTTCCTCGGCAGTATCAAAGATACTCGGTGCCGGAAGGGAGAAGTCCAACTGTGTATATGCCCCTAAATACGGCTTTAAAAGACCTGCCTTAACCGCTTCACTATCAGCCGGAGCATGTGTAGGTTCCGGCCAGACAATTGGCTTACCATCACATCTGGCAACAAGGAAGAACCTTTTACGCATGGTAGGCGCTCCGTAATCTGCTGCCACGAGTTCTTTAAACTCTACATGATATCCCAAGCCCTCAAGCTGACTTATGAACTTTTTAAAGGTTACGCCCTGCTTGGACTTAATTGGTCTGTGATTACGATTAAGCGGTCCCCAAGTCTTAAATTCCTCTACATTCTCAAGCATGATAATTCTCGGTCTTACAAGGCCTGCCCAACGCAAGGCTACCCACGCAAGCCCTCTGATGTTCTTATCCTTGGGCTTACCACCTTTCGCCTTACTGAAATGCTTACAATCAGGACTGAACCATGCAAGAGCCACAGGGCGGCCTTCACAGGCTTCTATTGGATTTACATCCCACACACTTTCACAGTAATGCTTTGTGTACGGATGATTTGCCTTGTGCATTGCTATAGCCGCAGGGTCATGATTGATTGCAATGTCTACGCTGACACCTGTTGCCAGCTCTATACCGGTAGAAGCACCACCACCGCCGGCGAAGTTATCAACTATAAGTTCTCCATTTATCATGGCGTCACCTCTGGGAAATCCGTAATAGACATTTGATTATCAGGCTGATAATTTAGCATCTCATCCTTGGCTCTCTGATAGAAGTTTCTGTCAATCTCAAAGCCGTAAGCACTTCTGCCAAGCTCCATAGCAGCTCTTAATGTTGAGCCACTACCACAGCAAGGGTCAATAACCACATCCCCTTCATCTGTAAAGATTTCTATAAGCTTTTTCAGTACATTGACTGGCTTTTGAGCTGGATGTATTTTGGGAATATCTTTCCCGTCCCTTTCCCACGGGAACCAGTTAAAGATCATCTTGCCGGTACCGCGAATGTTTTTGCCATTCTCATCCACTTGAACGCCGTTTCGGAATTTTGGTAACCTATCACGGTATAATACCAGTGCATACTCTGTAGCACCTACAATTCGCATATTCGCCTTTAACACCTGTGGGCTATAATTCTTACAGAACACAAGCGGTATATAATTCACAAAACCATGTTTCTTGCCAGCATCAATCAGTGTGCTCATCTGCTCAAAGCTACAGAACACTATCATGCACGGGCTGTTTGAACTCCTGCCCCTGGAAAGTGGTTTTGTGTCCTCTTTCTTAAGCATTTTCGAACAAAAGTGAAAATACTCATAAAGATTAAAATTGAAATCAGAGTTAAAAGCAGCTTTACCTGCAAGCTTGCTTTCTCCGTTCTTATTGTCACCGCCCACATACCAGGATGGATTACTGCCATAGAAATTTTTCCCTACATTGTAAGGAACATCAGCAATAATCAGCTGTGCCGGTGGTATAGCGTACTTTTTATAATTCTGCATAGAATCGCGATATATTTCGCATTTTACTTTTTTCTTAATTTGCTTATTCATTTTTCTTCTCAGGAGCCGTGCAATTGCTTTGTCCGGCCGGACGGCTCAGCTCCTTTCTGTTAATCCAACTTTTTCTCTAAAAACTCCGCGGCCGCTTCATAACCTCCACTGCGAAGCATTTCTAATACCCGGTCAATCTGACACATGCGTGTACGTTCGTCTTTTTCGTCAAATTGCGTTTCACAGGCGGCAATGCGTTCTATGTCAAGGCCAAGATCATATTTTTGATTTAGC
>JAZRRW010000100.1:0-37293 GCA_045651105.1 Lachnospiraceae bacterium | reverse complement strand
TTATTACCACGTCAGGGGTCTTGACCTCGAATTTGCGGGTTTCGGCAATGTTGGTGGCCATAAGTTCGCCGGTGGCACCGACGGCATTGTCGTAGTGTTTTTCAAAGGTCTCTAACTGCTCATTGGAGACACCACTTTTGGCCAACACATTTTTGACCTCAGCCTTATCCAAAATTAACGGGGCCGGGTCCTCTGCATGCTCTTCAATCATATCGTAAAGGGTTTCGTGGATGTTACGAAGCACCTCTAAGTCACGTTCCTCACCAAGGGTCTCTGTCACGATAGTCTGAAAGGCTTCCTTTTGAAAACCGGCAGGAATAGGCATGGTGCAGCCCAACATATTGTACACAAAGTCCTCAAAAGGCTTCTCCGTGTCTTTGGTATAATACAGGCAGCTATGTAAGTCTGTACTACGTTCGTTAAAGGCAGGGAACAGGAAGGCATTCATAGGCGCATCCACAATCCAGTCGCAAATGCGGCTGCGGAAGAGATTGCCCTGTGGCTCATAGGTAAGTCCCGGCTTGGACTGCTTGACCGGGCAAAGCACACAGTAAATATAATGATATACTTCCGTGGATGCGTCCTCCATGTCAAGGCCGTCACTGGTACGTCCCGGCACGTCGTAATTACAGTCAATGAGCAGTATGAGGTAATTCTGGGTATAAGGATAGGTTTCAATCATTTTGTCATAAAACTGCTCCAAAAGCTCGTCGTCCTCTAAATGGCTGTCTCTAAGCTCCAGTAAAAAAGCCTGGGCACCGTCTGTAAATTCCGCCTCTAAAGGAAATTCCAGATTGATGAGATTCTTGCCAAGTGTGCCGGATAAGCCTTTTCTGAGAATTTGATAATATCTGGTGGCCTCGTCCTCCGGCAAGGATAAAAAAGCCTCGCGCATTCGGGTGATTTTGTCTTTTTCACCGCCTACATAGCAGGCACATATTTTTGATATTGTACAGTTTGCTTCGGAAAACTGTTTTTTTATTTCGCTGATTTCTGTTTTTATCATGAAAAAATCCTCCATATCGACAAAATCTATTTTAATATATTTTTGAAGGAAGGGCAAGAGTACTGTCGTGTTTTTTCTTTGCATAAACCATTGATTTTAATTTTCAATAGGATATAATAGAAGTATTAACGTTTACATAGTGCAAAGGACGAAGAGGGAAGACATGCAGTTATTAAAGGATATTAATTACAAGAAAATGATAACCAACCGCATTATGGTTACTGCTATTCTGATTATATTGGAATTTTTGCTTTTGGTGTTTGTTTTTTGGAGGGCTATACAGTATTCTTGGCTTATTTTTGGTGCTTTTACTGTTTTGAGTTATTTATACGTATTTTATCTGGTGACGAAGGATGATAATGCTTCCTATAGGCTGGGCTGGATTTTGCTCATTGTGCTCTTGCCTCCGTTTGGAACTTTTTTGTATATGCTCTGGGGGGACAAAAAGCCCGGAAAGAGGCTGCAGGCCAAGTTAAATTGTTCTTATCTGGCTATGGAGCAGTATTTGGAGGATAAGGAGGAGACCTGTAAGGCGTTGGCGGAGGTGAGCCAGCGGGCAGTTGCCACCGCCAGATACATCAAAAAGACCTCTCACTATCCGGTACATCGTAATACCCACGTTACTTATTATTCTATTGGTGAGGCTATGTTTGAGGAGATGCTTTCAGAGATTAGGAAGGCAAAGCATTTTATTTTTCTGGAGTTTTTTATTGTGGAAGAGGGGGAAATGTGGGGACGTATGCTGGAACTGCTTTTAGAAAAGGCTAGGGAAGGTGTAGAGGTCCGCATGCTTTATGATGATATGGGATCTGTAGCACTTTTGCCATTTGGATACGCCAAAAGGCTGGAGGAAATGGATGCCCATATTAAGTGTATTCCTTTTAATCCGGTGGTGCCGTTCCTGGCTATGGTGATGAATAATCGCGATCATCGCAAGATTTTGGTAGTAGATGGTCATACCGGCTTTACCGGAGGAGTGAATCTGGCTGATGAATATATCAATGTAAAGCAGCGTTTTGGACACTGGAAGGATACCGGTATAAAGCTGGTGGGAGATGGCGTCTGGAATTTATCTGTGATGTTTATGGAAATGTGGAATGCCTGCAGTGAAGCAAAGCTGTCTCCGGAATTATATAGGGTGGATACACATCCGCACGCAGAGACTAAGGATGCAGAAGGCTTTGTGCTTCCTTATGGAGATGACCCGTTAGATAACGAAAATGTGGGTGAAGATGTTTATCTGGATATTATTTATCAGGCAAAGAAATATGTTTATATTATGACTCCATATTTGATACTGGATGATGAAATGAAGCGTGCCTTGGTAATGGCAGCCAAAAGGGGCGTAGATGTACGCATTGTGACGCCTGGCATCCCGGATAAAAAGATGGTATTCAGGCTGACCCGGGCTAATTATCTGCCGCTTTTAGAAGCAGGGGTCAAGATTTATGAATATACGCCGGGCTTTGTTCATGCCAAATCTTTTATTAGTGATGATAATATTGGTGTGGTAGGTACCATTAATCTGGATTATCGCAGTCTATACCTGCATTTTGAATGTGCGGTATGGATGTATCGTGTGCCTGCACTGAAGGACTTAAAGCGTGATACGATAGAGACCATCGAAAAATCACGTATGATATATAAGGAAGATGTGCATACCAAGGGCTTTGGAGCATTGTTGGATGGTTTCCTTCGTGTTATGGCACCATTGCTGTAAGGAAAAGCAGATTTTTTGGAAGCTTTTGGTCAGACAGAGAGTACAGGTGGAGAAAGTATGTTATTTGATGTGATAAGAGCAGTGCCGGAGGATGTGGCGGCATTAGCTGAAATTATGGAGCTTGTGGCGTTAGGAATGGAGCATCGGGAATGGTTTGTGCAGGATGATGGTGCTTATATTGCGGAACATATTGGTGATACCCCCATTTCCGATACTGATAAAGGTTTTATATTAAAGGCAGTTACCAAGGATAGGCAAGGCAGGGAGCAGCTTGCCGGCTTTTTTATGGTAGATTTCCCGGGATTAATGGAGAAGAATCTGGGGCATTACATTGGATTGGGGCAGGAGGACTTACTTAGGGTTGCACATATGGATTCCGTGGTGATTTTGCCGGAATATAGAGGCTATGGACTGCAGCAGCTACTTATCCATAAGGCAGAAGCACTTTTACAGGCAGAGACGGAGTATCGTATCCTGATGGCTACGGTGCATCCGGATAATATTTACAGCCTACGTAATGTAAAGCAGCTGGGTTATGAGGTGGCAGCAGAGGCTGTTATGTATGGCGGGTATCGCAGGTATATTATGAAAAAGGAGATTTAGAATTTTGGCAGAGCAATTAACCAAAAAGGATGTGGCACGTATAGAGGCAGAAATTGAAAACAGAAAGCTGGTAGTCAGACCGGCGTGCTTAGAGGCTGTGAAGGAGGCCAGGGCACAAGGCGATTTAAGCGAGAATTTTGAGTACTATGCTGCGAAAAGAGAGAAGAATAGAAACGAGAGCCGTATTCGTTATCTGGAGAAGGTGCTTCGATTTGCACATATCGTAGAGGATGAGTCCGGAGAGGATGAAATCGGTCTGGATAATACGGTAACTGTTCAATTTGAAGATGATGGCAGTACCGAGGTGTATCGTATTGTGACACCTATACGGTGCAATTCCTTACAGAATAAAATCAGTATCGAATCTCCTATTGGCAAGGCTCTTTTAGGACATCGGGAGGGTGACAGAGTGGAGGTGGCACTGCCAAACGGCGGCGGCTATTTCCTTAAGGTTTTGACCGTGGAGAATACAGAAGATGACGGAAGTGACAAAATTCGCAGTTTCTAGCTTGTTTTTTTTTGTAGAATATTATATAATTATTTAGTTATTTTTGTTTTGAAAAGGAGAAAATTATGGCATTATTAGATACTTGGCGTGATATGGCCTATAATGAAGGCATGGACAACGGTACCTTACAGAGATTTTGGGCAGCTTACTTTGACAAAGAGACTGCTATTTACACAGACATTCTTAAAAATCATGACACAGTAGTAAAGGGCACTGTAAAAGAGCTGGCTGAGAAGTATGGTGTAGACATTATGACTATGACCGGCTTTTTGGATGGCATCAATGATTCCTTAAAGGAAGCAAATCCAATAGAGACGATGGAAGAGGATACAGAAGTTCAGTTGGGCTATGACGCAGAGCTCTTATACAAGAATATGGTAGCGGCAAAGGCTGACTGGCTGTATGAATTAGAAGAGTGGAATGCTATTTTGGATGAAGATAGACGTAAAGAGCTCTACAAGGAGCAAAAATCCTCTACCACCATCGTAAAGGATGCTAAGGTGTATCCAAATGACCCATGTCCTTGTGGTTCCGGTAAAAAGTACAAAAAGTGCTGCGGACGTTAATATGATACCTGACAGAGTACAAAAGGCGAAGGACAACTTCATAAAGGGCTACAACTGTGCCCAGTCGGTATTTCTGGCATATGCTGACTTATTGGGATTTTCCGAAGAGGAGGCTGCCAGGTTCAGCTCGCCCTTCGGCGCAGGCTTTGGCCGTACCAGAGAGGTTTGCGGTACGGTGTCTGCCATGACCATGCTTTTGGGCTATTTTGAGGGCAATGCTGACCCTTCTGACCAGGAGGGTAAGACTCGTATTTACACAAGAGAGAGGGAGCTTATTGACCTGTTTTTAAAGGAGCAGAAAAGCATCGTGTGCAGGGAGATACTGGGCCTTGAAAAGGGTGAGGAGGAGCCTTCTGCACCTAGTGTACGTGATTTGGCATATTATGAAAGCAGACCTTGCCTGGGATGTGTGGAGACTGCTGCGCGGATTATTGAGCGTGAGATAATTGAATAAAATTGTCTAGACAATTATTGTATTTAATGTTATAATGTTTTTACAAATCCTGAGGGAGGTAAGGTTATGCAGAATATAGTAATTACAATTGCAAGACATTATGGTAGCGGAGGTAGATTGATAGGCAAGATGCTTTCCGAGGAGCTGGGTATTCCTTATTATGACAGGCAACTTTTGCAGTTGGCCAGCGATGACAGTGGTATCAATGAGAAGCTTTTTGCCAATGCAGATGAGAAGGTAAAGGCGACAGCACTTTTTAGGATAGCCAAAAAGGTATATAACGGAGAGCTGATACCTCCGGACAAGGATGATTTTGTATCCAATGACAATCTTTTTAATTACCAGGCCAAGATTATCAAGGAGCTGGCTGAGGAGGATTCCTGTGTCATTATTGGTAGGTGCGCTGATTTCATATTAAAGGATTATCCCAATGTTATCAGTGTATTTATTCATGCTGACGAGGATAAGTGTGCGGAGCGCATCGGTGAGATTCGCCGCATGGAGCCAAAGGAGCTGCGCAAGCACATGGCAGATGTGGACAAGCGCAGAGGTACATATTACAAGTATTATACCGGTAGGGAATGGTCAGATGCCAGAAATTATGACATTTGCTTAGACAGCGGCAAGCTTGGTTACAGGGGTTGTGTAGAGGCCATTAAACAGCAGATTAAGCTTAGGTTTGGTGAGGAATAAATGAAAAGATTAGCAGGCAAATGTTTGAAGAAAGGAGTCTTGCTATATCTGGGAATAGGGGCTGTGGTGCTTTTGCTTAATATAATGGCATGGAGCAGCACAGCCTTTTGTGATACTTATATAGCAGTGATTTTTCCTATGTGGGTTAATACCTACGGGCGCATCACAGGCATGTTTCCTTTTTCTGTAGGTGAAATCATGTTGGGACTTGCTGTAGTACTTACAGCATTGGCACTGATTTTGTGGGTAGGGACATTTTGGAAGCGGTTACGTGGATTTATTAAAGGGTTCTATCTTTTTTATGCATGGACCTTTATAATTGTGTGTTTGGTTATGACGTTGAATTGCTTTGTTTTGTACCATGCCACCACCTTTTCCGAGAATTATTTTGGCAAAGCGGACAGCTCGGATTACACACTGGAGGAGTTGATTGAGGTTCGTAACATGGTAGTAGAGGAGTGTAATGCCCTGGCGCTCACTATGGAGCGTGATGCAGGGGGCACTATTGTGTATGAGGGCAGTATGAAGGAGACTGCTATACAGTCCATGAAAAAGCTGGGCCAGACCTACGACAGGCTCTCGGGTTATTATCCCAAGCCAAAGCCCTTGTACTCCTCGGATTTTTTCTGTCAGCAGTATATGTGTGGTTATTATTTTCCGTTCTCTATGGAAGCCAATTACAACAACGTGATGTATATCATGAACCTACCTTCCACCATGTGCCATGAGCTGGCGCACCTGAAAGGGTATATTTTTGAGGATGAGGCCAACTTTATCAGTTTCCTGGCATGTATACAATCGGATGACCCTGTTTTCAGATATAGTGGGTATCTGAGCGTGCTGAATTATCTGGATAATGATTTTTATAAGTCCATCGGAAAGGATAGAGAGGCCTATAATGCACAGCCTGCTATATCTAAGCAGGTAAGAGCTGATAATATTTTTGTCACGGATGAAGACTGGGAGCGCATTAATGGTAAGGCCCTGATTGACACCGAGACCGTAGATGCGGTATCGGATACTCTGGTGGATGTGACGTTAAAGGTAAATGGTGTGCAGGATGGTATGCTTAGCTACAGCAGGGTGGTGGAGTTATTGCTGCTGTATTATAATCAATGAAATAGTGCTTCACTACGAAATGTGGTGAGGCATTATTTTTGTAATGAGGGCTTTTTTTCTGGCTCAAAATGTGGTATGCTACTGATGTTAAGAATAGTAAAGAGATTTGAAGGAGAAAGAGTAGATGAATGCAGAGAGAAAAGTATTCATAATAGGACACAAAAATCCGGACACAGATTCTATTTGTTCCGCCATTGCATATGCAGATATTAAGGCCAGGACTACCCATGGCGTGACTTTTATACCCAAGAGGGCCGGCCATATAAATAAAGAAACAGAGTTTGTATTAAAATATTTCGGTGTGGAAGTGCCGGGCTTTGTGCTGGATGTAGGAGTACAGGTGCGCGATTTGGAGATTCACAAGACACCATATGCCCATGCAGGTATGTCTATTCAGGAAGCCTGGAACTTGATGAATGAGTACAATGCGGTGACCCTGCCGATTACAGACAGTGAATATCGTCTGGAGGGAATTGTTACTATCGGCGATATTGCCAAGTATTTTATGGCACCATCTGACCAGTTTCCGTTAGCATCTGCCAAGACCCGCTATAAGAGTATTGCGGAAACTTTAAACGGCAAGGTGCTGGTAGGGAACGAACTTGGGTTATTCAGCAGAGGTAAGGTATTGGTAGGGGCGGGAACGCCTGAGAAAATGCAAAGCTACATGGATAGTGATGATCTGGTCATTGTAGGTGACAGAGAGGAAGTGCAGTTGGCTGCCTTAGAGGCCAATGCAAGCTGTATTATTGTGGGTATGGACAGCCCGGTTTCCGATAAGGTTATGGAAGCTGCCAAGCGTAACAGCAGTATTATTATTACGACACCACATGATACATATACCATTGCAAGCCTGATTAATCAAAGTATTCCGGTACGCTTCCTGATGAAGCGCGAGAATCTGATTACTTTTAATACCAGTGATTATGTGGATGATATTAAGGACACCATGGGTAGATTGCGTATTCGTGATTTTCCGGTGTTGGATTCTACAGGCAAGTGCAGAGGTACCATATCCCGTCGTAATTTAATTAATGCAAAGAAGAAACAGCTGATTTTGGTTGACCATAATGAGAAAAGTCAGGCGGTGGACAATGTAAGTGAGGCTGAGATACTGGAGATTGTGGATCATCACAGACTGGGTTCTTTGGAGACTATTCAGCCGATTTTCTTTCGTAATCAACCGGTAGGCTGTACGGCTACCATTATGTTCCAGATTTATCAGGAGAAGCTTTTGGATATTCCAAAGCAGATTGCAGGACTTTTGTGTGCAGCCATTATTTCCGACACGCTGATGTTCCGTTCTCCTACCTGTACCAAGTATGATCAGGATGCAGCATTGCAGCTGGCAGCGATAGCGGATATTGATATTGAGAGTTTTGCCAATGAAATGTTTAAGGCTGGGGATGATTTAAAAGGTAAGTCAGCGGAGGAAATTTTTTATCAGGATTTCAAGAAGTTTCAGTCCGGTGCCATCAGCTTTGGTGTCGCTCAGATCAATTCCATGAATACTGACATTCTGGAAGAAATCGGGGAGCAGATGAAGCCGATTATGGCAAATGCCGTAGGGCAGAATGCAGTGAGCATGGTATTTTTTATGTTGACTAATATTGTATCAGAGTCGACGCAGCTTTTATGCTTCGGGGAAGGCAGTGCCCGTTTTGTGGAGCAGGCTTTTCATGCCAGAGTACAGAATGGTAAATGTTTTCTGCCAGGTATCGTATCCCGCAAAAAGCAGTTTATTCCGGCCATGATTAACGCCATTCAGGAAGTTTAGTGTTTTTTAGGAGACTTATTTTGGAAAAATGGTTTTTAAAAAATAAAAAAGGAGATGCGTCTCATTTGGCAGACGCGCTCCAGATTAGCCCGGTTCTGGCTAAGATTTTGATAAACAGAGATGTGCGTACAGTGGAGCAGGCAAGTGTTTATTTGCAGGGAGGTTTGCAAGGATTGCATGCTCCGTATTTATTAAAGGACTGCGAGAAAGCGGCAGGTATTATCCGGGAGAAGGTACAAGCAGGTAAATATATTCGAATTATCGGTGATTATGACTGTGATGGCATTTGCGCCACCTTTATTTTGTGGAGCATTCTTAAGGAAATGGGAGCCCGTGTGGATTATTGTCTGCCACACCGCATCAAGGATGGGTACGGACTCAATATTTCCATGGTAGAGGATGCAGTCAGAGATGGCGTGGATACCATACTCACCTGTGACAATGGTATTGCGGCATTAGAGCAGATTGCTTTTGCCAAAGAGCAGGGGCTGACGGTCATTGTGACCGACCATCATGAGGTACCATTTACAGAGGAAAATGGTGTGCATACTTATCACCTGCCTCCTGCGGATGCCGTGGTCGATATAAAACAGGAGGATGATTTATATCCCTTCAAGGGCATTTGTGGTGCTGTCACAGCCTGGAAGCTGGGGCAGGTGCTTTTGGGTGAGGAGCATCCGGTAATAAAGAGCCTGATTCCTTATGCAGCACTTGCTACGGTGTGCGATGTCATGGAGCTTGTGGACGAGAACCGTGTGCTTGTGAAGGAAGGATTACGCATTTTGAACCATCATCCGCCGGTTGGTCTGGAGGCTTTGATAAAGGCTTATGATTTAAAGGACAAGCAGGTGCAGGCTTATCATCTGGGCTTTATGGTTGGGCCTTGTCTCAATGCCACGGGACGTCTGGAAACAGCGGAATATGCTTTAAAGCTTCTTACGATGGACGATCCGGAGCAAGCCTTTGTGTATGCCAACGAATTAAAGACCTTGAATGATACCCGCAAAAATTTAACCGTGCAGAATACCGAGAAGGCTATTCGGGAATTAAAAGCGACAGGACGTGATCAAGATAAAGTCATTGTGATGTATCTGCCGGAGTGTCACGAAAGTCTGGCAGGCATTATTGCAGGGCGTATCAGGGAGGCTTGCCATAGACCCACACTGGTATTTACCAAATCTGAGGAGGGAGTTAAGGCCTCCGGCCGCTCCATGGAATGCTATGATATGTTTACACAGCTGAGTGCCTGTAAAGATTTGTTTACCAAATTTGGCGGTCATAAAATGGCGGCAGGTCTGTCTATGGCCCATGAAGGAGATATTGAAGTGCTGTGGGAGCGTCTGCAGGAAAACTGTACCACGGCCAAGGAGGATTTTATAGAAAAGGTTCACATCGACGTTGCTATGCCCATGTCCATGGCAAGTCTGGAGTTGGCAAAGGAGCTGGAGAATCTGGAGCCTTTTGGTACCGGAAATTTAAGGCCTCTTTTTGCGGAAAGGGATTTAACTTTGACGAACGGCCAAATTATGGGGCATAAGAGAAATGCGGCCAGATATACCGTAAAATCCATAGACGGCACCATCCATCAGGTAGTCTTGTTTGGAGATTTACAGCCCTTCCATGATTTCCTGGAAGAAAAATACGGCCCGGGTGCCAGTGACAAGATTTATCGATATACCTGCGCCTTTCCGATTCACATGATTTACAGTCTACAGGTAAATACCTACCAGATGCGGGAAAGCTTACAGATACAGATGAGGTATTATTGTTAAAAGTAAGTATATTCATGAAAGCATTTATTTTTTCTTTTTGATTTCTTTAGAAATTTAATTGCTTTTTTATGGTTTGTACATACTTCCAACACAATTTTACGCTATAGTATATTACAGATAGTTGATACATTCACTATCTCCCCCTCATAAGAAAACGCAAAAGACCAGGGTGACCTGGCCTTTTGTGTTTATAAAAAGTTAATAAATTTATAGAATGTTGGTAATGACTTATCGCAAAAGTAATGCTATACTGAATTCATAGAGTAATCGTGTACAAGGTGGAGGCCTCCCCAACTAAAGATGGAAGGGAGGTGATGTGAATATGAATACATACGAAGTAATAAGTTTGTTGTTCCTCGGTGGTTCGTTTCTCATTGCGCTCCTGTCTTACATAGACAGACACAACAAGCGTAAATAAAAGCTCCCTACCTTTGTACTTGGCAGTCGAGGTAGGGAGTTTTTCTTATTCACGAGGCTAACCACTTTGTGGGCGGTTACTCTTTTCATGTTTATAATAACATTTTTAGGTTTGGGTTTCAAGTCTTTTGGAGTAAATTTTAAAAATTTTAAAATTTAATTATTCTACAGCAACACTTCTGCATTCGTCCCATAAAAGATATCATCTCGGCCACTGATCGTTTCAAAAAATGCTTCCAGCTTTATCCATAGGTCAGGTGCATAGTCCATTTCGTAAGCATGTCCCCATATGTAGAAAATCTGCGGTTTATCCGGGGTAAGTGCAATAAAATCCTGTCCATACCTACTACATCATAGCCTGCAAGCTCTGACAGATTAAGTCTGTCCTGTTCTAGATTAGAAAATTAGTAAAGCTCTGTACATATTTTCACGACCTGTCCAATATAATGAAGTAACAGTTTATGAGGTGAACTGTTACATAACAAAACATGCATAACCGGTGCAAAGGAGGAACATATGCGACAGTTATTACCGGAAAGCTACTTGAAGCGGTGGAATTTACTGGATATTAGAAAGGACAAACTGCAGGAAATACGATTGCGTGTAGACAGGCCTCTGATGTTGACCTATGAAGGTATAGAGCAGGAGAAAGGGGAAATAAAGGTACAAAAAGGGGATGTTGAGCAGATTTTTCAGTGGTTATGTGGGTATGGCGCTTATGCTTACAAGGAGGAATTGGCCAAGGGGTATATTACCATACAGGGGGGCCATCGGGTGGGGATAGGCGGCCAGGTGTTGTTTGATGTAAGTGGCAAGGTGACCAATATGAAATATATCAGTAGTATGTTATTGCGTGTCAGTCATGATGTCAGGGGTGTTGCAGGAGAGCTTTTAGACAAGCTGTATAAGGATGGAAAGCTGCAAAATACTCTTATTTTATCACCACCGGGCTGTGGTAAAACTACTATGCTGAGAGATTTGGTGCGTTATGTGTCAGAGGGAAATATACATTGTAACGGGCAAAATGTAAGCCTGATTGATGAAAGGGAGGAGCTGGCAGGTAGTTATATGGGAGTACCTACCCTGGATGTGGGCAGACGGACGGATGTGATTTCAGACTGTGAAAAAGCTATAGCTATGGAAATGTGTCTGCGTGCATTAGGGCCGGAGGTGGTAGCGGTGGACGAGGTGTATAGTAATAAGGATTTGGAGGCAATCAAAAAATTACATGGTTGCGGCTGCGTACTATTAGCAACCCATCATGCTTATTCCTTTGAGGAGTTTGCAAAAAAGCCTTTTGGAATGGAGGTACTTAAGGGGAAATTATTTCAGCGATTTGTATTACTTGGAAAGCAGGAAGGCAGGTATGTTGTAAAAAATGTATTTTCCGAAGGTGCTGCACATGTTTGAAAATCAGAGTAGAGGAGGACAGGCATGAAATGGTTTATGGTAATATGGCTATTGACCGCAGGAATAGGTTTTTCTTTTAGTGTGGTAGCAGAGCGTAAAAAGGAGCTGCAGTTTTTAAAAGAAATGGAACATAGTCTGGCCAGACTGGCATATTATATGTATCAGTGGAGGATGCCGGTAGAAGAGGCAGTGGCGCATACTTGTGAGGAAGAGAAGGGGGTACTGCTTGATTTTTACAAAAGTATAATCTTTTATCTAAAGGAACGGCAGACGGAGGGTTTGGGGCAGCTGTGGCAGGAAAAGAGTAAAGAGTTATTTCAAAAAATAAAGCCTTCAGAAGAAATAAAAAAGCTTTGGCAGGAGTGCTTTTTTCATATTCCAATGGAACCGGAAGCACTGCACAGAAGACTGGCTCTTCGGATAAAGGAAATAGAAGCACATAGGATTTCCATGCAGGAAAAGTACAAAAGTGAGCAGAGGATTGTACTGACCATGGGCTTTTTTGCCAGTGCATTTCTTTGCCTGATATTATGGTAGTGAGGAAGTTTTATGGAAATAGGATTGATTTTTCGTATTGCGGCAGTTGGTATATTGGTGACCATATTATCGCAGATTTTAAAGCACAGCGGCAGGGATGAGCATGCCTTTTTAATCAGTCTGGCTGCACTGGTCTTGGTCATGAGCTGGGTGGTGCCCTATATTTATGAGCTGTTTTCGGCCATGCAGACGTTGTTTTCTTTGTAGAAGAGGAGCATGCAACAATGAAAAGTGTTGCTGACAGGAGGGGTGTATGGAAGTATTAAGAATAGCCGGGCTGGCTCTTTTAGGTGTGTGCACGGCCATGCTTTTAAAAAGCGGCAAAGGAGAGTACAGCACACTTGTGGGACTTGCCATGGCATTGTTGGTATGTGGTTATGTAGTCATAAACCTGATTGAGGTGGTAACCACCATAGAAGGGATTTGGAGTCGTATTGCCGGGGATACCTCCTTCTTACATATTTTGCTGCGTATTGTGGGGATTACGTATATTTCGGATCTGACTGCAGGAATTTGCAAAGAGTGTGGTTATGCAGTATTGGCCGGACAGGTTACCATTGCCGGTAAAATGGGTGTCATCCTGGCCGGTTTTCCTATTTTTATGAACTTGCTGGAATTTGTCATGGGACTGGGAGTTTAAGCATGGAACATATGGATTTAGGACAGCTTGCCGGGGATCTGTTTCAGGGCTTTCAGATAGATGGTACCGGTCTGGTGGAAGCAGTTCGCTTGGGAGATATAGGACAGGCAATATCTATTTTCTGGAATGCAGTATTAGAGACCATAGGTCGTCCGGTAGGTTATTTAAAGGAGTATCTGATAGCACTTGTAGCGTTGGGCATAGGAGCCTGCATATTAAAGCAGCTGGGACTGTTTTTTAAGGATTCCCAGGTAAAGAAAATTGGATTTTGGATTGTGTATTTGATTTTGGCAAGCCAATTACTTTCTTTATATTATAATGGGGAGTCGGTGGCAAAGGAGTGTCTTACTCATTTGATTTCCTTTGGAAATGTATTTATTCCGGTGTTTTCCGTAGTACTGACAGTGGCCTCGGGAAGTATTACCGGAGCCGGTTATATCGCCACGTTGTTGTTTATTATTTATATCATTGAGCAGTTTTTAATGGTGATTATGCTGCCCATGGTGGAAGGGTATATGCTTCTTAGTCTTTTAGGAGCGCTTTGGCAAAAGGACAGGGTGGAAAAACTGATGGAGCTGTTTGAAAAGGGGTTTGTCTGGGGCTTTAAAGGGATGTTTGCTGCCATTACAGGTATCGGAGTGCTGCAGTCCATGATTTTACCTTATGTGGACCATACCAAAACAGGTGCCTTGAAAAAAATAATAGATTTAATTCCCGGCGTGGGAGGTGTGGCCGGCAGCACTCTGGAAATGATTTCCGGCTCAGCAGTACTTTTAAAAAATGGCATCGGCGTAATTGGTGTGATACTGCTTTTGCTGGTAGCAGCTGTTCCGTTAATAAAAATTGCCATGATTTGTCTGGTCATGAAGGTGGCAGCAGTAGCTTATGGTTTGTTTGGAGAAAAGCAGATGACCTGGTGCGCAGACAAGCTGGGAATGGCAGAAGGGTATTTGTGGAAAATTACAGGTGCCGGAACACTTTTGTTTTTGTTGTGGATTGTACTGGCAGTGTATACGACCAATCAAAGGCTGATGATGTAGAGGAGGGGCTATGCAATTTCTAATAGACGGAATTCGCAAGGTAGTGGTATTGGTACTTTTGATGGAGCTGGTGCTGCAGCTTCAATCCGGTAAGCAATATGAGCAGTATATCAGAATGTTAGTGGGGATTATGGTGGTGTATAGTCTGGTTGGCGGTATTTTTGGTGTATTTACCGGTGTGGAGGAGCGCCTGTTAGCCCCTATGGAGGAATTTCAATGGGCCGGGGACTGGTATTTTTCTTTTGAGGAGCAGGCTCTGGCTGAAATGGAACAGGCTGAAGAAAACATAGAGGAAACCTCGGAGCATGCAGGCAGTATGGGGCAAGGCCCAAAGGTGTCCGATGGACAAAGGGTACAGGTAAATATACCTCCGGTATCTTCAATTACGGTAGATAAGATAAAGATAGAAGAAATAAGTAAATCAGGAGGCTTGCCATGAAGTTGTCGGCATTGATAGAAAAAATTGCACAAGTATTAAAAGGGAATCATAGCAGGAAGCCCTTGTCGACGCAGGAAAAGTGGATGCTTTTGCTGCTGTCAGGAGTACTTTTGGCAGTGATTATATTTCCGGCAGGAAAAGACAAAAGCGGTGTGGCAGACGGCAGCAACGTGGTAAACGGGGCAGGAGGCGGTCTGTTTGGGGCAGAGAGTGACACAGAGGCTCAAAGCACTTCGGAATGGTATTTGTCAGGCAATGGGAATATGACCCTGAACCAATATGAGGTATATTTGTCACGGAAGCTTAAGGAAATTATAGCCCAGATTGATGGGGCAGGTAAGGTGGATGCCTGGGTAACCTTAAAAAGCAGCAGTGAAAAAATTTTTTTTGAAGAAAAAGATAATGATAGTACAAGCCTTAGGGAGGCTGACAGTGTAGGCGGTACAAGGAGCGAAGAAACAACAAGTGTCAATAAAACGGTTGTTACGGACAATAGCGGCAATCCTTATGTGGTAAAAACACTGCAGCCGGAGGTGGAAGGTGTGCTGGTGGTGGCGGAAGGAGCTGGTGACAGTATCATAAAGAAAAATATATCCGAGGCTATAGAGGTATTATTTGGCATAGACGCACATAGAATTAAAGTAGCTAAGAAAAAAGTGGAGGAATAATATGCATATGAAGGACATGGTAAAGAAAAATCAAGTGATGATTACAGCACTGGCTATCATGATTGCTATCGCCGGTTATCTTCATTTCGCCGGAGAAGTGCCGGAGGATGGCTCCTTGGAAGCCAGTGCCGATGTAGCAAATCAAACGCAGATTCAAGACCAGATTAGTATTGAGGATTTGACTGCAGACTATGATTTAAATAGTCTGAACGACATCAGCGAAGAAGATTTGGCAGAAGCAGCAATGCTGGATGGTCTGGATTCTACAGTGGATGTGGTGTTGGAGGACTACAGTGAGGAAGAAATGGTGGCTGTGCAGCCGGAAGATAATGAAATACCGGGAGATACGGTATATACTGCTTCTGCAGGTATTGCAACTATCTCCGAGGCGAAGCTTTTAAAGGAGCAGACAAGAGCCAAAAACAAGGAAACACTACTTGAAATTATTGAAAATACGGATATTGCAGATGCGCAAAAGCAGGAAGCCATTCAAAATATGATTTCCATGACCAATATCGCAGAAATGGAAACCGGTGCAGAGATTCTGCTGGAGGCCAAGGGCTTTGAAGACTGTATCGTCAGCATTTCCGATACCGGTGTGGACGTGGTTGTAAATGCGGCAACACTCAGTGATGTGGAGCTGGCACAGATTGTAGACATAGTAAATCGCAAAACAGGCGTAAATGAAAGTGAAATCGTAATTAGTACGGTAAATGCGGATTAATTTTCCAAAAAAAGGGTCAGACTTATTTACAAGACTGACCTTTTTTGGTACATTAGAAATAATGTGAAATTTTAGGAGGACGTAACGTGGGTGCATATACCAAGGAAATCAATAGAAGAAGAACTTTTGCCATTATTTCTCATCCGGATGCCGGTAAGACGACTCTGACGGAGAAGTTTCTTTTGTATGGTGGCGCGATTAATTTAGCGGGAAGTGTTAAGGGAAAGGCGACTGCCAGACATGCAGTGTCTGACTGGATGGAGATTGAAAAGGAGAGAGGTATCTCTGTAACAAGCTCTGTGTTGCAGTTTGAATATGACGGATTTTGTATTAACATTTTGGATACACCGGGACATCAGGACTTCTCAGAGGATACGTATCGAACTCTTATGGCTGCGGACAGTGCAGTTATGGTAATTGATGCTTCTAAGGGTGTAGAAGCACAGACTCGTAAGCTGTTTAAGGTGTGCAGCATGCGTGGTATTCCGATTTTTACTTTTATTAATAAAATGGACAGGGATGCCAATGATACCTTTGAGCTTTTGGACGAAATTGAAAAGGAGCTGGGGATTGCCACCTGCCCAATAAATTGGCCTATTGGCTCCGGAAAGGCTTTCCAGGGAGTTTATGACCGCGAAAAGAACTGTATTTTAAAGTTCTCTGATACGGAGAAGGGTACCAAGGAAGGCGCGGTGGAAGAGGTTTCTATCGAGGACAGAGAGGGGCTTGTAAGGGTAATCGGAGAGGATGCCACAGACCTGTTAATGGAGGAAATCGAGCTGTTGGATGGTGCCAGTGCAGAGTTCGATTTAGAGCGTGTACATGCAGGCAAGCTGTCACCTGTGTTCTTTGGCTCTGCCCTTACTAACTTTGGCGTAGAGGACTTTTTGAAGCACTTTTTAGACATGACTACCACACCACTGCCGCGAGTGGCTGATTGTGGTGTCATTGACCCGGATGGTCATGATTTCAGTGCTTTTGTATTTAAAATTCAGGCTAATATGAATAAGGCTCATCGCGACAGAATTGCTTTTATGCGTATCTGCTCCGGTAAGTTTGATGCTACCATGGAGGTGCGTCATGTACAGGGTGGCAAGACTTTACGTTTAAGCCAGCCACAGCAGATTATGGCAAGTGAGCGTAAAATTTTAGAGGAAGCCTATGCGGGTGATATTATTGGTGTGTTTGACCCGGGTATTTTCTCTATAGGTGATACGGTTTGTATGCCAAAGGAAAACTTCCGCTATGCGGGTATTCCGACCTTTGCACCGGAGCACTTTGCAAGGGTACGCCAGGTGGATACCATGAAGCGTAAGCAATTTGTAAAGGGTATTAATCAGATTGCCCAGGAGGGTGCTATCCAGATTTTCCAGGAATTTAATTCCGGTATGGAAGAGGTTATTGTAGGTGTTGTTGGTGTGCTGCAGTTTGACGTGTTAAAGTACCGTATGGAGAATGAGTACAATGTGGAAATCAGACTGGAGAACCTGCCTTATGAGCATATCCGTTGGATTGAGAACAAGGAAATTGATCTGACAAAGATTATCGGTACTTCAGATATGAAAAAGGTATGTGATTTAAAGGGTAATCCGTTACTTCTTTTTGTAAACAGTTGGTCTATTGGTATGACTTTGGATAGAAACAAAGACCTTGTTTTAAGTGAATTTGGTACGGCAGAATAAAATAAATCAAGAAAATTGATTAAATACACACCTTGTGGCAATGTGAAACCTATGGTATTCTAGGAACATATCGTTGACGCAGGTGTGTTTTAACATGACCCTGTTGAAATTTGGAGGAATTACATGAACGCAAAAGAAAAATACGGAATATCATATTTTATGCCACCTGAAGTGACTTATGACTGGGTGAAGAAAGAGACCATTACCGAGCCGCCAATTTGGTGCAGTGTAGATTTACGTGACGGTAATCAGGCTCTGATTGAGCCAATGGGCCTTCAGGAGAAGTTAGAATATTTTAAGATGCTTGTAGAAATCGGCTTTAAGGAGATTGAGGTGGGCTTTCCGGCTGCTTCTGATACAGAGTACCAGTTTGCCAGAGCCCTGATTGAAAACCATATGATACCGAAGGATGTGACCATTCAGGTATTGACCCAGGCCAGAGAGCATATTATCAAAAAGACCTTTGAGGCACTGAAAGGTGCACCTCATGCTATTGTGCATTTGTACAATTCTACCTCTGTAGCACAGCGTGAGCAGGTATTTCGAAAGAGCAAGGAAGAGGTAAAGACCATTGCCATTGAGGGTGCTAAGTTGTTAAAGAAGCTGGCGGATGAAACCGAAGGCAATTTTACCTTTGAATACAGCCCTGAGAGCTTTCCGGGTACGGAGGTAGACTATGCAGTAGAGGTATGTAATGCTGTATTGGATGTATGGCAGCCTACTCCGGACAACAAAGCCATTATTAACATTCCGACTACCGTGCAGATTGCAATGCCGCATGTGTTTGCCTGTCAGGTTGAATACATACATAAACATTTAAAGTATAGAGACAGTGTCATTTTAAGCGTACATCCGCACAATGACCGCGGTTGTGGTATCAGTGATGCAGAGCTTGGTGTGTTGGCCGGTGCTGACAGAGTAGAGGGTACCCTGTTTGGTAACGGAGAGCGTACCGGCAACGTAGATATTATTACACTGGCAATGAATATGGTTTGCCATGGTGTAGAGTCCGGTCTGGATTTCTCTAATATCAGTAAAATCCGCGAAAAATATGAGCAATTGGTTGGCATGCATGTATATGAGCGTACGCCTTACGCAGGTGAACTGGTATTTACAGCCTTTTCCGGCTCTCACCAGGATGCTATCAGCAAGGGCATGAGCTGGTGGAAGGAAGGCAAGAGCGGCAGTAAATGGACGGTTCCGTACCTGCCGATTGATCCGAAGGATGTGGGTAGAGAGTACGAGTCTGACGTGATTCGTATCAACAGCCAGTCCGGTAAGGGTGGCGTAGCCTTTATTTTAAAGCAGAATTATGGTATTGCCCTTCCGAATGCTATGAAGGAAGAGGTTGGTTACCTGATTAAGGGTGTTTCTGACAAGAAGCATCAGGAACTTACACCAAAGGATATTTATCAGATTTTCGAGGATACCTATGTAAATCATACGCCTATTTATGACGTGTCTGAGTGCCACTTTGTGCAGAAGAATGGTATTATTGCCAAGGTTACCATTGCTCAGGACAAGGAATCCCGCACCATTGAAACGATGGGTAATGGTCGCTTAGATGCTGTAAGTAATGCGGTAAAGGCATATTTCGGTATTAATTACGAGTTGGCAAGCTACGAGGAGCATGCTATCAGCAAGGGCTCCACTTCCAAGGCGGCTGCCTTTGTATCCATTGTTTCTGAGGGTAAGGTATACTGGGGCGTTGGTATTGATGAGGATATTATCAGATCCTCCATTGAAGCTTTGGTATCTGCAACCAACAAGCTTTTAGAGGATGCGCATATTACAGAGGGCAGAGAAGAGCGGATTGTGGATATTATGAATTACATTCAGAACCATTATCAGGACGTGACCCTGGATGTTTTGGTGGAGCAGTTTCACCTGACCAAGCCTTATTTGTCCAAATACATTAAGCAAAAGGCCGGCATGACCTTCCAGGAGGCCGTAAAGGCAGCACGCATGAAAAAGGCACGCATCCTGTTAAAGGAGTCCACTCTGACGGTAGAAAGCATCGCAACTGAGGTGGGCTATGAAAATGTAGAGCATTTTAACCGACTTTTTAAAAAGATTTATAATATGACCCCAAGCCAATTCCAACGCGAAGGAAGATAATTAAATTAACAACAAGACGCAGTATTAACTATTGCGTCTTTGTTTTTTTTTTGGTATACTTAACAAAAGTGTCATTGTATGACGAGGAGGTTTCCTATGGACAATAGAAGTAATTATATCTTAAAAGAAGATGAAAATGCGGGCAGTGTGTATCTGGCTGATGATGTGGTGGCCATGATTGCAGGTCTGGCTGCTATCAGAGATGTGGAGGGCGTTTCTGCGGTGGGTGATTCTACCAAGAAGAGTCTGGCCAGTCAGAATGTAAAAAAGGCTGCAAGAGGCGTTAAGGTTGAAATCGCAGATGGCATTGTAAATGTAGAGCTTTCTTTGGCCATTTCTTACGGATACAATATTCCTGAGACATGCCGTAAGGTACAGTATAAGGTGGCAGGCACTATTGAGAATATGACAGGCCTTAAGGTTGCCGGTGTAAACATTCGTATTGCCGGTTTAAATATGAACTAATTGTTGAAAATAAATTTACAGAGGTTATTATGACAAGATCAGAACTGCGAGAATATTTGTTTAAACTTTTATTCCGTGTAGAATTTAATGAGCCTGAGGATATGGTACAGCAGAAGGAGCTTTTTTTTGCTGATGATGAGGTAAGATTCTCCCAAAAGGATGAGACCTATATTGCAGAGAAGTTTGAGCGTATTAAGGCGGCACTTCCGGAGCTGGATGAGGCACTTTTTGCAAAGGCAGAGGGATGGACAGCAAACCGCATCGGCAAGGTAGAGCTTACCATTTTCCGTCTGGCTATTTATGAAATATTAAAGGATGATACAGTACCGACCGGTGTTGCTATTAACGAAGCTGTGGAACTTGCCAAGAAATATGGACAGGATAATGCCGGCAGCTTTGTGAATGGTGTATTGGCCAAGTTTGTAAAAGAGTAGTCTGGATTATGGCGAATGTTTATTCCGTTACACAAGTGAATAACTATATCAAAAATATGTTCACGCAGGACTTTTTATTGCAGGGCCTCTCTATTCAGGGAGAGGTCAGCAACTGCAAGTACCATTCCTCTGGACATATTTATTTTACGTTGAAGGATTCGGGTGGTACCATTGCCTGTATTATGTTCGCAGGATTCAGGAAAGGGCTGGAATTTCGCCTGGAGGAAGGCCAGAAGGTAGTAGTTACGGGCAGTGTGGATGTGTATGAGCGTGACGGCAGGTATCAGTTGTATGCCAGGGAGATTCGTCTGGCGGGGCTGGGGCAGCTTTTTGAACGTTTTGAGGCTCTAAAGGCAGAGCTTCAGGAGATGGGTATGTTTGCCCAGGAGTACAAACAGCCTATCCCAAAGTATATCCGCACTTTGGGCGTGGTTACAGCCTCTACCGGAGCAGCAGTCAGGGATATTATTCAGATTGCCATGAGGCGCAATCCTTTTGTGCAGATTATCCTGTATCCGGCACAGGTGCAGGGAGAGGGGGCAGCCCAGAGTATTGTTGAGGGGATTCGTGCCCTGGAGGCTATGCAGGTGGATGTGATGATTGTAGGCCGTGGCGGTGGCTCTATTGAGGATTTGTGGGCTTTTAACGAGCGTATGGTAGCAGAGGCGGTTTTCCATTGCTCCGTGCCGGTCATTTCTGCGGTAGGCCATGAGACGGACACGACCATTATTGATTTTGTGTCTGATTTGCGGGCACCTACGCCTTCTGCGGCAGCGGAGCTTGCAGTATATGATGTGCGTATGCTTTTGGCCCAGTTAGAGTCCTATGAGGGTGCCTTGTCCAGTGGTATGTACCAGAAGCTTGATTATTATCGCAGGGCGGCAGAGCATTATAAGCGTCTTTTGCAGATGAAGCATCCGGCCCATCAAATCAGGGAGCAGAGACACAAGCTTTTAGTCTTGGAGGAGCGTTTGCAGGCTGCCATGAGGCATCAGATAGAGGCAAGGCGCACAGATCTTAAGCTAAAGGTCAGTCAGTTAAAGGGGCTTTCTCCTCTTGAGAAGCTGGAGCAGGGACTGAGTTATGTGGCTTTTAAAGACGGCAGTGCAGTGCACAGTGTCGAGCAGGTTGAGGAAGGTACTGCACTTCGTATTCAGTTAAAGGATGGCAGAGTGTTTGCCACGGTTACAGGAAAGGAGCACATGGATGTCAAAGAAAAATACGGCTGTGAATGAGGCCGAATGTAACATTTCCTTAGAAGAGGCTTTTTCACAGCTGGATGAATTGATTACAGAGCTGGAAAAGCCGGATAATTCCCTGGAGGCTTCTTTTAAGGCCTTTGAACAGGGCATGAAGCTTGTCAGATACTGCAATGCTTCCATAGACAAAGTTGAAAAAAAGGTACTTGTTTTGGGACAAGATGGTGAATTAGATGAATTTTAATGAAACCCTAACAATTAAAGTAGATAATATAGAAAAAATCATAAAAAGGTTTCTTCCGAAGGAGGAAGGCTATCAGAAAACAGTATCAGAGGCCATGAATTACAGTGTGTTGGCGGGAGGAAAGAGACTTCGCCCTATGCTGGTGCAGGAAGTATTTGAAGCCTTTGGCGGTACCGGAGATGTGGCAGAGCCTTTTATGGCAGCTATTGAGATGATTCACACCTATTCTCTGGTGCATGATGATTTGCCAGCTATGGATAATGACGAGTACAGACGAGGCCGCAAGACCACTCATGTGGTGTATGGAGAGGCTATGGGTATTTTGGCAGGAGACGGGCTGTTAAATTATGCCTTTGAGACTGCATTAAGTGCGTTTGACAGGGCAGATATTGCTATGTATCCTCGTATTGCAAGGGCTTTACAGGTGCTTTCCCGTAAGGCAGGCATTTACGGCATGATAGGCGGGCAGGTTTGTGATATTGAGTCCGAAAGCAGCACAGAGCCTATCAGTGGTGAGCAGTTATTATTTATACATGAGCACAAAACAGCAGCACTGATTCAGGCTGCCTTAATGATTGGCGGTATTTTGGCCGGAGCCGATGAGAAGGCAGTAGCCAGGTTAGAGCAGTTAGCCTATGATTTAGGACTTGCTTTCCAGATACAGGATGATATTCTGGATGTGACCAGCACCTTCGAGGAGTTAGGCAAGCCTATCGGCAGTGATTTAAAAAACAACAAGCAGACCTATGTGTCTATTTATGGTCTGGAGCATGCGAGAACAGAAGTAAAGCGACTGAGTGAGGAAGCAATTTCCTTGTTAGGCTTAGATTCTGACAGTTTTTTGGTTAAACTATTTGAAAGCTTAATTTATAGAAGCAAATAATATGTTCCAAAATCAGGAGAAGATATGTTATTAGATACCATTCAAAAGGCAAATGATATTAAAAATTTAAACATAGACCAGTACGAGACATTGGCTTCGGAAATTAGAGAGTTTTTGATTTCTAAAATCAGTGTTACCGGTGGACATCTGGGTCCCAATCTGGGGGTTGTAGAGCTGACCATGGCTTTGCATTTAAGTCTGGATTTACCAAAGGACAAAATTATCTGGGACGTAGGGCATCAGGCTTATACCCACAAGCTTTTAACCGGTCGTAAGGAGGGCTTTGACACCTTGCGCAAGTATAAGGGCTTAAGTGGTTTCCCTAAGCATAAGGAAAGCGAATGTGACAGCTTTGATACCGGTCATAGCTCCACCTCTATTTCTGCAGGTCTGGGGATGGTAAAGGCCAGGGATTTGTTAGGGGGCGACGAGACCGTTGTAGCAGTCATTGGTGATGGCTCTTTGACCGGCGGTATGGCTTACGAGGCACTGAATAACGCAGCCAGACTGGATACCAATTATATTATTATTTTAAATGACAATAACATGTCTATATCCGAAAATGTAGGTGGTATGAACAAATACCTCAACAAAATCCGTATAGGAGATAAGTATCTGGGTCTCAAATCCAGAGTTTCCAATGCCCTTATAAAGGCTATGCCTGAGAAGGGGGATAATGTAGTAAATACCATTCGTAATATCAAAAACGGCATCAAGCATTTTGTCATCCCGGGCACCTGGTTTGAAGAACTGGGACTTACCTATTTAGGACCGGTAGACGGACATGATATACCGGCTTTGATGCGTGTCATAGAGGAGGCAAAGCGTGTAAAGGGGGCAGTGGTTATTCATGCCCTTACCACAAAGGGCAATGGCTTTTCCCCGGCGGAAAAGCATCCCAGCAGATTTCACGGGGCAGAGCCTTTTAATACAGAGAATGGTCTGCCTACTTCTCCGAGAAAAATTGCCAATTATACCGATATTTTCTCTACGGTTATGATTAAGTTAGCGGAGCGTGATGAGAAGGTGGTGGCCATTACGGCGGCTATGCCGGATGGTACGGGGCTGAAGCGTTACCGTAATATCTATCCGGACAGATTTTTTGATGTGGGTATTGCAGAGCAGCATGCAGTGACCTTTGCTGCAGGACTTGCCGCAAGGGGCTTAAAGCCTATTGTAGCTATTTATTCTTCCTTCCTGCAAAGGGCCTATGACCAGATTTTGCATGACGTGTGTATACAGGAGCTGCCGGTAGTATTTGCCATTGACAGGGCCGGACTGGTAGGCAGCGATGGTGAGACCCATCAGGGTGTATTTGATTATTCTTATCTGGGCTCCATACCAAATATGCATATTCTGGCTCCAAAAAACAAATGGGAGCTATCTGATATGATGAAGTTTGCGGTAGGCTTAGGGAAGCCGGTAGCAGTGCGTTATCCAAGAGGCACCGCCTATACGGGGCTTGAGGAGCACAGAGCACCGGTTATATTGGGCAAAAGCGAGCTTTTATTTGAAGGCAGCGAGGTGGCCATATTTGCGGTAGGCAGTATGGTAAAGGTAGCAGAAGAGGTACGAAAGGCACTTTTAGAGCAGGGCGTTACACCTACTGTTATTAACGGACGCTTTATAAAGCCTATGGATGAAGAGGCTGTGGCAGAGGCTTGTAGAAAGCATCGGCTGATTGTAACCATGGAGGATAATGTGCTTTGTGGTGGTTACGGAGAGACGGTGGCTGCTTTTATGAAGCGGACAGGACTTCATAATGATTTTTATCCGGTGGCTGTACCGGACAGATTTATCGAGCATGGCACCATTGACCAGCTCAGACAGGAAATCCAAATGGATGCTCCTGCCATTGTAAAAGGTATTTTGGAGAGAATTCGATAATTATGAAAGAACGTTTAGATGTACTGTTGGTATCAAATGGATATGCAGAGAGTCGTGAAAAGGCCAAGGCTATTATTATGTCCGGTCAGGTTTTTGTGGATGGTCAGAGAGAGGATAAAGCCGGCAGCATGTTTGACCCGGACAAGGTTCAAATCGAGGTAAAGGGCAGCGTGCTTAAATATGTGAGCCGCGGCGGACTGAAGTTAGAGAAGGCCATGGCACAGTTTGCATTGTCTTTACAGGATAAGGTATGTATGGATATTGGTGCCAGCACAGGCGGATTTACGGACTGCATGCTGCAAAATGGTGCAGCAAAGGTATATAGTGTGGATGTGGGGCATGGTCAGCTGGCATGGAAGCTTCGTAACGATCCCCGGGTAGTCTGCATGGAAAAGACCAACTTCCGATATGTTACCATGGAGCAGATTGGGGAGCCTTTGGATTTTGCTTCCTGTGATGTTTCCTTTATATCCCTGACCAAGATACTCATTCCTGCAAGAAATCTCTTAAAGGATAACGGAGAAATGGTGTGCCTGATTAAGCCGCAGTTTGAAGCCGGCAAGGACAAGGTTGGCAAAAAGGGTGTGGTAAGGGAGCCTGAAATTCACGAAGAGGTAGTTGCAAAGATTTTGGATTTTGCCGATATGATCGGTTTTGATATATTACACTTGGAATATTCTCCGATTAAAGGACCGGAGGGTAATATTGAATATCTGGTGCATTTACAAAAAGACGCACAGAAAACTTTAGAGACAGCGGAGCTGACAGAAAAGGATGCAGAGGCCGGACTAAAGGAATTACAGGTGCTTGGCAAGGGGATTTCTGCCGAGGCACAGGTAAAGGGATTGATTGAGACTACAGTGGCACGGGCACATGGTGCACTGGATTAGTCGGAAGGGAAGCCTATGAAAAAGGTATGTGTAATTAGTAATGATTTTAAGGACAAGAACCTGGCATTGACCACCCGTATCACCAATTACTTAAATGAAAGAGGTTGTGAAACGACGGTTGTTATGACAAAGTGGGACTTCGAGAAGGAAGAGTGGACCAAGCCGGAAGGCATTCCTTTGGATGCAGAATGTATTTTGGTGCTGGGCGGTGATGGCACCCTCTTACAGGCGGCACGCTACAGCTACGGCATGCATATTCCATTATTGGGCGTTAATCTGGGCACGCTGGGCTTTTTGACAGAGGTAAACAGCGACGATTTGGAGGAAAGCTTACAACAGCTTTTGGATGGTGATTACACGGTGGAAGACCGCATGATGTTAGAGGGCACTGTGATTACCAAGGACGGTGAAATCAGCAGTGTGGCACTGAATGATATTGTAGTAAACCGTACAGGCTCCTTACAGATTGTACGCTTTGACGTGTGGCTGAATAACACCTTGTTAAAGCGTTATAATGCAGATGGTTGTATTGTCAGTACCCCAACCGGCTCTACAGGCTACAATTTATCAGCCGGTGGTCCTGTAATTGACCCGACTTCTGATGCCATGGTTATGACCAATATTTGTCCACACAATTTGTTTAACAGAGGTGTGGTACTGTCCGGAAAGAAGTTAATTACCATCGTAATACCGGGAGACAGACAGGGGAGAAATCAGCAGGTAGAGGCCACCTTTGACGGCTGCTATAAAGTAAAGTTAAACACAGGTGACTGTATTAACATTACCATGGCACCTTGTACCACCAAAATTATCAGACTTGAGCCCACCAGTTTTATGGAAATTTTACATAAAAAAATGAGCCAGTCATAGGGAAAAGATATGAATAAAAGCAGATTAGAAGAAATCATTTCACTAGTAGAGCAAAAGGATATAGAGACACAGGAGGATTTAACCAGTCTTTTAAAGGAGGCTGGTTATAGTGTTACCCAGGCTACTGTCAGCAGGGACATCAAGAAGCTGGGACTTGTAAAGGCACCGGGTAAGGGCGGCAGACAAATTTATACCATTCCAAAGGGTACCAAGGTAGACCTTAGTGAAAAATACATTCGCATATTAAAGGACAGCTTTATCAGTATGGAGCCGGCCATGAATTTGCTGATTATTAAAACCGTTTCCGGTATGGCCATGGCGGCGGCAGCAGCCTTAGAATCATTACACTGGCATGAAATCGTAGGTACCGTTGCAGGGGATGATACCATTATGATTGCAGCACGTTCCATAGAGGATGCACGGAAGTTAGAAGAAAAGCTTGGAGAGATTGTCTTATAAGTAGAGGAACAGGATATGTTAAGCAATTTACATGTAAAAAATCTGGCATTAATTGAAGAATGTGATATTAATCTCACCCCGGGGCTCAATATTCTGTCCGGTGAAACCGGTGCCGGTAAGTCTATTTTAATTGGCAGTATTAATCTGGCACTGGGAGCAAAGGCGGATAAGGACATGATTCGTCATGGTGCGGAGTATGGTCTGGTAGAGCTGGTATTTGAGCAGCTGGACGACAGTGTGCGTGGAACACTGGAGTCTATGGATTTGCCGGTGGAGGAGGATGTGGTCATTATCCAGAGAAAAATCACACCTACTAAGAGCATTTTAAAAATCAATGGGGAAACGGTTACTGCCCGTCAGGTGAAGGCACTGGCAGAGACCTTAATAGACATTCATGGCCAGCATGAGCATCAATCGCTATTAAAAAAATCCAAGCATATGGAAATTCTGGATGCCTATGCCGGTCAGGCTCTTTTGGAGGAATTATCTGCTTTGAAGGAGGCTTACCAGGAGTATAAGCATTTACAGGAGCAGCTGGAAGCAGAAAATACAGATGAGGCTTCTCGTAAGCGTGAGCTGGATTTGCTTCAGTATGAGGTAGAGGAAATTGAACAGGCGGCACTGACCTCCGGAGAAGATGATAAGTTGGAGCGTGAGTATCGCAGAATGCTTCACGGCAAGCATATTGCGGAGGCTTTGCAAAAGAGCCTGCAGTGTACAGAGTACGACAATGGTGCGGGTGCTATGGTCAGCATGGCAATGAGGGAGCTAAAGCAGGTGCTTTCCTATGATGACAAGCTTACAGAGTTAGACAGTATGCTTATGGATCTTGACAGTATTTTGTCTGATTTTAACCGTACTGCGTTACATATGTCAGAGGAGCTGGAGTTTTCAGAAGAGGACTTTATGCTTACTGAAGAGCGATTAAATGCTATTAATCATCTTAAGGATAAATATGGCAGGACTATAGAAGAAGTACTTTCTTATGCAGAGGAGAAGCAAGGTCGAATCGATGAGCTTTTACATTTTGAAGAGCATCTGGCTCATATAGAGACCAAGCTGAAACAGGCTTATAAAGCTGTTATGGAGCATGGCAGGGTGATTTCCGGACTGAGAAAAGATGCTGCAGAACGGTTATCACAGGTTTTAACGCAGTCTTTAAAGGAGTTAAATTTTCCGGATGTTCGTTTTGAAATTGCTTTAAAGCCAAAGCCAGAGCCAAATGCAAAAGGTCTGGAAGAGGTGGAATTTATGATTTCCACCAATCCGGGTGAACCCCTTAAGCCTATGGCACAAGTGGCCAGCGGCGGTGAGCTGTCACGTATTATGCTTGCCATTAAGACGGTGCTTGCAGAAAGAGATTCTATTGATACCTTGATTTTTGATGAAATTGATTCCGGTATCAGCGGTAAGACTGCATGGAGAGTGTCTGAAAAGCTTGGTGAATTGGGACGCGCCCACCAGATTATCTGCATTACGCATTTGCCGCAGATTGCAGCTATGGCAGACAATCATTTCCTGATTTACAAAAAAGTGCAAAATGGAAGTACGATTTCCGGTATTGATGCATTGAAGGAGGAAGAGGCTATAAATGAGCTTGCCAGAATGGTAGGCGCAGACAAAATCAGTGCCTCTGCTACGGAGCATGCACGCAGTATGCGTGAGCAGGCGATGAAGTTCAAAAATGCTATTTAAAAAAGTGTTTTTGCAAATTTTAACAGAATAAAAAAGAACGATTTACAGATACTATGTAAGACTTAAAATCCAAGGTATAGAAGCCTTGGATTTTTTAAGTGATTAGGTCAGCTGCATGACCTACATACTAATTTGTAAAGGAGTTTGCTATGGCAAAAAAAAGTAAATGGCTGACGATTGGAATACGTATCATAGGTGTAATGGCTACCTTTTCTTCTTTGTGTGGCTTTGCAGTTCAATATTATAATGAATGCCTGCCTTCCAAAATCTGTGTAACCTCCGGGCAAGAGGAAACCTTGTCCTTTGGCTTACCGGTGACAGGCACTATCAGGCATAAAGAAGACAGTGATACGACCATGGCTATTAATTTGTATGAGCCAATTACGCTTGTTGCCAATGACTTAACCACTTATGATTTGGAGTTGCAGTTATTCGGACTTTTTGCTCTGAAGGATGTAGAGCTGCAAATTGTAGGAGAGGAGTATTTGATACCGGCCGGCATTCCTATAGGTATTTATTTACAGATGGATGGGGTAATGATTGTGGATATTGGGGAAGTGGAGAGCAATCAGGGAAATGTTACCCCGGCGAAATATATTTTGCAGAAGGGGGATTATGTGCTGGCTGTAAATGGGGAAAGTATCAGTAAAAAGAATGAGTTGACAAAGAGGATAGAAGAATGTGCAGGGGAAAGTCTGGTATTTACCATTAATCGTGACAATCAGGTGTTTGATGCCAAGGTGACTCCGGTACAAAATACCAAAGGGGAATACCAGCTGGGTATCTGGATTAGAGACAATGCTCAAGGCATAGGCACACTGACCTATGTGGACGAGCTGGGTAGCTTTGGCGCACTGGGACATGGTATACACGATGGTGATACCGGAAAGGTAGTGCATATTGATTTGGGCAGCCTGTACGAAACAGAGATTATTGATATAAAAAAAGGAGAAAGTGGCGAGCCCGGGGAGCTTACCGGGGTTATAGACTATAGTGAAAGGCATGTATTGGGAGATATTTATGCCAATACGGATTCCGGCATTTTTGGCAGTTGCAATGAAAAGCTGATGAGAAAATTGTCCTCTTTGGAGCGTCTGCCTGTGGGTTATAAGCAGCAGGTTTCAACAGGGCCGGCACAGGTCGTATGCAGTGTGGATGGAGAGCGTAAATTTTATGATATTGAAATAACTGCCATGCATTATGATGCTTACGAGGAAAATAAGGGACTGGAAATTACGGTAACGGATGAGGAGCTGATTGACAAAACCGGCGGTATTGTACAGGGAATGAGCGGTGCCAGTATCGTTCAGAATGGTAAAATTATCGGCGCAGTGACGCACGTACTGGTAAGAGACAGTAAGAGAGGATATGGCATATTTATAGAGGATATGATGGAGCAATGAGTCGATTGGTGGGGGAATATTTGGATGGTTTTTAGTTGTATTTCTGGTATTCCTATTTTACAATAAAAGAAAATGAATTGCCATGGAGGATATTATTATATGGAACAATTACGGTTCACCTCTACCAGAGACAATGATAATGTATATAGAATACTTGACGATTTAATGCAGGCAGATAAGGAATTTCAGATTATGATTACAGTACCGGCAGGTACCCTTAAGGATAAACCGGCTCAAGCTATGAAAACGGTCTATGATAAGCAGGAATTACCAAAGGAAATGGATTTAGAGGCTGAGGTTACAAATATGATACATGAAATAGGTGTGCCTGCCCATATCAAAGGATATCAATATTTAAGAGAAGCAATTATCATGAGTGTAGAAGATACGACTGTGTTAAGTTCCATCACCAAAATACTATATCCGGGCATTGCCAAGAGATATAATACCACGCCAAGCAGAGTAGAGCGCGCTATCAGACATGCTATTGAGGTTGCATGGAGCCGCGGTAAAATGGAAACCTTAGATGGACTTTTCGGATATACCATCAATACCGGAAAGGGAAAACCCACCAATTCAGAGTTTATTGCGCTGATTGCAGATAAAATTCGCCTGCAAAACAGACAAAAAGTGTGAGTGGTACTTTAAAAATTGTTTAAGATGTAGTATACTAAACATACTGAAATGATTTTTAACATTACAACGGAGGGTTTTATATGAAGAACATATTGTTTGTTGCGTCCGAAAGCGTGCCATTTATCAAGACCGGTGGCTTGGCGGATGTTGTAGGTTCCTTGCCGAAAAGCCTTGACAAGAGTAAATATGATGTTCGTGTATTTATTCCTAAGTATGGCTGCATGAAGCAGGAAATGAAGGATAGATTAAATTACAGAACTAATTTTTATATGGATTACAACTGGAAGAACGTTTACGTAGGTATTATGGAAGCGGTAGTGGATGGTATTACATACTATTTCATTGATAATGAATTTTATTTTTCCGGTCCAAGACCTTATTGTGATGACGGCCTGTTTGAAATCGAGAAATATGCTTTCTTTAGCAAGGCAGTTTTATCTGCATTACCCTTATTGGATTTTAAACCAGACCTGATTCATTGTCATGACTGGCAGACCGGCCTGATACCTGTGTATTTAAAGGATAGTTTTGCACAAAATGCCTTTTACAAGGATATGAAGACTGCAATGACCATTCACAACCTGAAGTTCCAGGGGAAGTGGGGCATTGATGCCGTGAAAAATATTACCGGACTTTCTTATGATTACTTTACCTATGAGAAGCTGGAGGCTTATGACAATGCTAACCTGTTAAAGGGCGGTATTGTTTATGCAGATGCAGTGACTACCGTATCCGAGACCTATGCTGAGGAGATTAAGACAGAGTTTTACGGAGAAGGTCTGCATGGTTTGTTGCAGATGAAGAGTGACAGTTTGATTGGTATTGTAAATGGTATTGATTATACGGATTTTAATCCGGAAACCAATATCCACATTTACAACAATTACAGCATTGATAATTTTCGTAAGGAAAAGCTTAAGAATAAACGTGCACTGCAGAAGGAACTGGGACTTCGTCAGGATGATAAGACCATGTTGATTGGTATCGTGTCCAGACTGACAGACCAGAAGGGCTTTGATTTGATTGATTACATGATGGAAGAGCTGTGTCAGGATGACGTACAGATTGTAGTGCTTGGTACCGGTGAGGCCAGGTTTGAAAATATGTTCCGTCATTTTGACTGGAAGTATGCAGATAAGGTTTGTGCCAATATTTACTATTCTGAGGCCCTGTCTCACAAAATCTATGCAGCAAGTGATGCCTTTCTGATGCCATCCTTATTTGAACCGTGCGGTCTGAGCCAGCTGATGGCACTGCGTTACGGCACCCTGCCAATCGTTCGTGAAACGGGAGGCTTAAAGGACACAGTAAAGCCTTATAACGAATACAAAGGCACAGGTACGGGCTTTAGCTTTGCCAATTACAATGCCCATGAAATGTTAAACACCATCCGTTATGCAGAAAGTGTTTATTATGAGCACAAGCGTAACTGGAACAAAATGGTGGAAAGAGCGATGGCAGCAGACTTTTCATGGGGTGTTTCAGCTAAGAAATATGAAGCACTGTATGATGAATTAACCAAATAAATTTAGAAAAGATACCAACCGGGATTATGAGTACAAGTCGTAAGAAAAGCAATGATTTTGTAATGCAAGCAGGTATTCTGGCGGCGGCAGGCATTATCTGCCGCCTTATTGGCTTGATTTACCGTGTACCGCTTGCCGATATTTTAACAGATGAGGGCAATGGATATTATTCTACTGCCTACAATATATACACCATTGTTCTTTTACTGGCTTCCTACAGTATACCGTCAGCTATTTCCAAGCTGATGGCCGGGAAGCTGGAGCAAAGGGAGTACCGGAATGCACAACGCATCTTTTATTGTGCGCTGATGTATGTAGGGACAGTGGGCTTAGTTGCCGGTCTGTTCCTGTTTTTTGGTGCAGATTTTCTGTTGGAGGGAAAGGCTGCATTGGTGCTTAAAGCCTTTGCTCCAACAGTGCTTATTTATGGTTTCTTAGGTGTGCTTAGGGGATATTTTCAGGCCCACAAAAGTATGGTGCAGACCAGTGTATCCCAGATTTTTGAGCAAATACTGAATGCGGCAGTTAGTGTGGGTGCAGCTTATTACTTTATGCAGGTGTTTGAGTCACCGGAGTACGGAGCAATCGGTAGCGCTTTTGGTACTATGGCAGGGGTGGTTACAGCTCTTTTTGTGATGCTTTGGGCTTATATGATAAACCGCGGGTTGATTAAGAAGCGCATCCAGCGTGATAAGGCAAATGTTCTGGATAGTTATGGTGACATTTTTAAGTCCATGCTGTTTATTGTGACACCTATTATTTTAAGTACCTTTATTTATAATTTTAATATTACCTTAAACAATAACCTTTTTACCAAAATTGCTATGAAGCATCTGGGCATGACGGAGCAGGAAAGCTATTCTATATTTGGTATTTATTCCGGCAAGGCCGTACTTTTAAGCGATGTGCCGGTGGCCCTGGCTTCTGCCATGAGTGCGGCACTTATTCCGGTAGTCAGCGGAGCCTTTATCCGTGAAGGTCGTAAGGCGGCAGGGGAGAAGGTAGTGGTAGCTGTGCAGACCACCATGCTTTTTGCCATTCCGGCAGCCGTGGGGATGTTTGCCCTGGCAGAGCCGGTCTTAGACCTGCTTTTTAGCTTTGCAGCACCTGAGGATTTGCAGATGGCAGTGCTCCTTCTTCGCATGATGACAGTGTCGATTGCTTTTTATTCCCTGTCCACAGTGTCTAATGGTATATTGCAGGGAATCGGCAAGGTGAACAGACCGGTTATTAATGCCGCCATAGCCTTGGCCGTGCAGACCATAGTTGTTGTGGGGCTATTACTTGGTACGAAGCTTGGCATTTACGCATTGCCAATTGCATTTATTGTATATGCGACGTTGATGAGCCTTCTCAATCAGATGGCTGTTCGCAAGGAATTAGATTGCAGGATACGCATGGGGCAGGTGTTTATTAAGCCATTTATCAGCGCCTTGGTAATGGGGGTGGCAGCATATCTGGTGTATACCGTGATTTATTTGGTATTACCGGTCAATATTGTTGCACTGGGGATTGCAGTAGTGCTTGCTGTGGCAGTTTATGGCATTGCCATGATTTTGTGCGGCGGTATTACAGAGGAGACGCTGGATAATATACCTAAAGGTGGGGTGCTTAAGCCATTGCTTAGGAAGGTAAAGAGGCGAAGCAAATAAATACTTTAGAAAAATTTAGGAGGTCAAAATACAAATGAAAAAAGCAAATTACATAGCACTGTTGCCGATAGGAGTATTTTTAGTGCTATATCTTGGATTTGGTATCACATTTGAGTACATTTTAAAAATACCGATGGGCTTTTATGAAATCCCTATCGTAGTCATTTTTTTAATGGCTCTGTGTGTTGCCTGTATCCAGAATCGAAAGCTCAATCTGGACGAAAAGTTGGAGATTATGGCGAAGGGAGTAGGGGATAAAAATATTGTTACTATGCTGCTTATTTTTATGGCGGCAGGTGTTTTTGTAGGCGTAGTGGGCAGAAGCAGTGCGGAAAGTGTGGCTTACTTTGTGTTGTCCTTTATTCCGACGCAGTTTGCCGTGCTGGTATTGTTTGTGGTCAGTGCCTTTGTTTCTCTGGCAATGGGTACTTCTGTAGGCACTATTACGTTGATTGCACCGATTGCCATTGCTGTAGCCAAAAGCTCCGGATTTGGGGTGCCTATGTGTCTGGGAGCGGTTGTAGGAGGTGCTATGTTTGGTGACAATCTGTCCTTTATTTCCGATACCACGATTGCAGCCTGCAATGGTCAGGGCTGTGCCATGAAGGACAAGTTTAAGGAAAATTTTGGCATTGCTTTGCCGGCAGCGCTTGCAACCATTGTTATTCTGGCAGTACAGACCATGGGTGCAGATGTAGGAGCGGCAGTAATCGGAGATTATAATCTGATACAGATTGTACCTTACATATTAGTACTTTTAGGTGGAATTGCAGGCATTAATGTGTTTGTGGTGTTGATTATCGGAATTGTCAGCGGTTCAATCATTATGCTTGCTACCGGAGCAACGGAAGCTACCAAACTACTTGCCAATATGGGCTCCGGAGCATCCGGTATGTTTGAAACAGCAATGGTAGCAGTTTTGGTGGCTGCAATCTGCGCGCTTATTGATGCCTATGGTGGCTTTGAAGCATTGCTGTCTTTGATTAAAAAGGTATTTAAGGGCAAAAAGGGCGGCACCCTTGGTATGGGTCTTTTGGTAGGTGCCATGGACATCGCTACCGCCAATAATACGGTTGCCATTGTTATGGCAAATCCGATTGCCAAGGAAATGGCTCAAAATTATAATATTTCACCAAGAAAAGCAGCGTCTATTCTGGATACTTTTTCCTGTATCTTCCAGGGAATTATCCCATATGGTGCACAGATGTTAGTGGCAATTTCTGTAGCAGCAAAGCTGGAATGTGCAGTATCCGCTTTTGATATTATTCCGCACTTGATTTATCCGTTTATGCTGCTTGTCAGCTCTTTGGTGTTTGTGTTCCTGCTTCCGGAATCCCGGAAATATCGGAGTCAATCATAAGCGAATAATTCGTATAATACACGACAAAGCCCGGCTTCCCAGAGGCCGGCTTTTTTACGTACTTTTTCTGGATATAATCGATTTCTACCTTGTCCTGTCCGCGATTTTTGCTATAGTAGGCTGCAAGGCGTCCTGCCTCCTCAAAGGTGCGGTCCGGCATGTCGGTCTCGACCTTTGTGCGAACCAGTACATGGGAGCCCGGTACACCCTTGGCATGGAACCACCAGTCGTTTCCGGTAGCCATCTGGAAGGTAATATAATCATTCTGCAGGTTGTTTTTACCTACGTAAATATCATAGCCGTCGCTGCTGATATAATGGTAAGGCTTGCTGGTAACCTTGGCTTTTTTCTGTCCACCGCCATGGCGCTTGATATAGCCGGTCTGCATCAGCTCTTCCTTGATTTCGGTCAAATCCTCCTCTTTCAGGGTCATGTCCAGAGCAGTGGAGATAGATTCCAGATGTTCAATTTCAGCCTTTACCTCCTCAGTCAGGGTGCTCAAAGCCTCATAAGTACGTTTTAATTTGGCGTACTTATCAAAGTATTTCTTGGCATTGTCCATTACCGGAATCGTAGGGTCCAGTGGAATGGTAATCCTTTCGTTGGTGTAATAGTTCAGGGCTTCAAAGGATTTGGAGCCTTGCTCTACGTTATAGCCATAAGCAGTAATCATTTCACCATACAGGCGGAATTTGTCCTTTTTCTCAGTGTCTTTCATCTGCTGAAGCTGCAGGTCGTATTTTTTTACATTGCGCTCCAAGGCGGTCTGCACAATTTTTCGCAAATCCACGGATTTCTGGCGAATGCGTGTAAGGGTATTCTTTTCGGCATAGTAATCCTGCAAAAGGGTAGAAATAGAGTCAACTTCTTTCTGGTCCCCCGCAGGATAAATAGTGAAAGGAAAAACACCAAAGTCAGCAGGCTCGCCCCCTTTATAAGCAATGACAGGCTGGAAAGTGCCTGCTTTGATGTCTGACATCATGGACTGAAAAGCAGTGCAGAGCCTGTCATAATCAGACGCTGCAAGCCCTGCCGTAGGCATATCGCCGTCCACATTTGCCCGATGGCAAAGCTCCTGTGCCATAATAGGACTAAGGCCGGTAAAGGTAGTGTAAAGCGCCTTAAAAACAGGCATTGGTTTGGCTGCAAGCAAAGCAGGCACCTCCTGTAAAGGAGTGGCCAGTGGATTGCACTTCTCCTGAGTCTCAGCAATAAAATAGGTACGACCAGGCAATACCTCGCGGACACTGGATACCAGACCGGAAATATGTTTGATACTGTCCAAAATCATCTGTTCTTCATTCACAAAAATAATATTGGAATGCTTGCCCATAAGCTCGATAATCAGTGTCTTACGGCGTAAATCCCCCAACTCGTCCAGGTGCTCTATGTCAATATGAATGATACGCTCCAAGCCCGGCTGACTAATCCCCACAATGCGACCATTTTGCAGGTGCTTTCGCAGTAACATACAGAAATTCGGCGCAGTAAGGGGGCTTTGCTTATTATATTCTGTTAAATATACCAGCGGCAGACTGGCACTGGCACTTAGTACCAGACGATACTGTCCACCGTTCGCTTTAATGGTCAGCAGTAGCTCGTCTGCCTCCGGTTGTGCAATTTTATAAATACGTGCGCCTGTAAGTTTGTCGGAAAGCTCTTTTACCAGACAGGATATGGTAATACCGTCAAATGCCATGATGTGTTCTCCTTGAACTGATTTTGTTTTTTTGCATAAAAATTATAGAAATAAAAATTATAAGTATTTTACCATAAAAATAGGATATGGACAAGTGC
>JAZRRW010000099.1:0-10514 GCA_045651105.1 Lachnospiraceae bacterium | reverse complement strand
AGTAGGCAGTCTGGCAGCCTGCGGAGAAGGCAAGGTGGTTCTCACCACAGGCTTTGGCACGGACGAGCTTTTTCGCATTGGAAATGAGCGGGGCACCGGCACGGAGTTTTTGCTGTACCTGACTAATATTGCCAATCAGTATGAGTCCGTTTATGGCGAGGAGCTTTGGAGCATGCCTGTCAATGAACAGGCTACCATGCTGGATAATTGTAAGGAACTGGCACTGGCACAGCTTTCCCAGTTAAAGGCCATGTATTTGCTGGCAAAGGAGCATGAGGTAACATTGACGGAGGAAGAAGAAGCAGCGGCAGTGGCAGCAGCACAAAAGTATCTGGCCGGTCTCTCTGATACAGAGAAGGAGGCACTGGGTATTACTAAGGGAGAAGTAGTGGAGGAGCTGTATTGCCAAAAGCTTTTGGCAGACAAGCTTTATGCATATCTCATTCGTGATGTAAATCCGGAAATCAGTGATGATGAAGCACGTATTATTACGGTGCAGCATATCTTGTTGAAAACATACACCGTGGACGAGCATGGTAACAGACAGGAGTTAAGCGATGCAGAGCGTGGCAAGCTTTATGAAAAGGCGGTGGAAATCCATGCAGCAGCAGTAGAGGGAGAAAGCTTTGATGCATTGATTTCTAAGTACAGTGAGGATGCCAAGGGTACCTATTCTTTTGGAAAGGGTGATATGGAAGAGACCTTTGAGGAGGCTGCCTATGCTCTGGCTACGGATGAAATTGCACCTATTGTGCGCACCAGTCACGGTTATCACATTATCAAATGTGTCTCTACTTTGGACAGAGAGCAGACCGATTTAAATAAAGAGAAGCTTTTGGTAAGCCGCAAACAGGAGGTTTTTGGGGATACCTACAATCAATTTGTGGCACAGCTGAGTAAGCAGGAAAATGCAGAGCTATTTAATAACCTGACCCTTCCTGAAAGCAGTGCGGTAGATACTGCAGAGCTCTTTAGCGTGTATGAAAGTGAGTTGGGCGGAATGTTTTTGGCAAAATAATAAAATATTTATAAACCAATTCTTAAAAATTAGCACTCTCGGCTTGAGAGTGCTAATTTGTTGTTGACAATATCCGATATTAGTATTAAAATATGCATTGTGAGTAGGAAAGGACGCTCGCATACTTGCTATAGAACTTTGGAGGCGATGAAATGAAAGGTAGTTTATCTATCAATAGTGAAAATATTTTTCCAATTATTAAGAAGTGGCTTTATAGTGACCACGACATTTTTTATCGTGAATTAATCAGTAATGGCTGTGATGCTATTACCAAGCTTAAAAAATTAGACATGATGGGCGAGTATACGCTGCCGGATGATTATAAGGGACGTATCGATGCCATTGTAGACCCTGAGAACAAGACCTTAACCATTAAGGACAATGGTCTGGGTATGACAGCGCAGGAAGTTGAGGAGTATATTAACCAGATTGCTTTCTCCGGTGCTACAGACTTTATTGAGAAGTATAAGGATAAGACAAACGAAGACCAGATTATCGGTCACTTCGGTTTAGGCTTTTATTCTGCATTTATGGTAGCGGATGAGGTACATATTGATACTTTATCCTATCAGGAAGGTGCAAAGCCAGTGCACTGGGAGTGTGATGGCGGCACGGAGTTTGAAATGACAGAGGGCGATAAGGCTGAGGTTGGTACCACCATTACGTTATATTTAAATGAGGACTGTCTGGAATTTTGCAACGAGTACAAGGCCAGAGAGGTAATTAAGAAGTACTGTTCCTTTATGCCGATGAAGATTTATCTGTCTAAGGCAAATGCTGCAGAGGACAAGGAGCCTGAGTTATTGAACGAAACACACCCGCTTTGGACTAAGAGCCCGAGTGAATGCAGTAAGGATGATTACCTGGCATTTTACAGAACTGTGTTCCATGATTACAAGGAGCCGCTGTTCTGGATTCATTTAAATATGGATTATCCTTTCAACTTGAAGGGTATTTTGTACTTCCCTAAGATTAATACCGAGTATGACTCTATTGAAGGTACGATTAAGCTTTACAACAATCAGGTATTTATTGCCGACAATATCAAGGAAGTTATTCCAGAGTTTCTGATGCTTCTTAAGGGCGTGATTGACTGTCCTGATTTACCTTTGAATGTAAGCCGCTCTGCTTTACAGAATGATGGTTTTGTCAAGAAAATCAGCGATTACATCACTAAAAAAGTTGCTGATAAGCTGTCCGGTATGTGCAAGACCGAAAAGGAAGAATATGAAAAGTATTGGGATGATATCAGCCCATTCATTAAGTTTGGCTGCTTAAAGGATGACAAATTCTGCGATAAAATGACCGATTACATTCTCTTTAAGAACCTGGACGGAGAGTATATGACCTTGCCGGAGTGCCTGGAGGTAAAGCCTGTGGATGCAGAGGAAAGTGCTATTGACGAGCAGGGCAATAAAGTGGATGCAGAGGTCATCGAGCCTGAAAACGCAGCAGCTACAGGCAGTGAAGCAGGTATGGAGACCGACGACGCAAACGATGCTGAGGATGAAAAGAAGGAAAAGACCATCTATTACGTAACAGATGAGCGTCAGCAGTCTCAGTATATCAAGATGTTTAAGGCTGCCAAGATGGATGCTGTGATTTTAAATCACAATATTGACCAGCCGTTTATTTCTCAGCTTGAGATGAAAAACCAGGGCATCAAGTTTATGCGTATTGATGCAGACCTGACTGACAGTTTAAAGGCAAAGACAAGCAAAAAGACTGCAGAGGATTTGGCTAATAAAACGGAGCTTGTTGGCAAGATTATGAAGAAAGCCATCAAGAAGGACAACATTACCGTAAAGGTAGAAAAGCTTCGTAACTCCAAGATTGCTTCTATGATTACGGTATCTGAGGAAGCACGCCGCATGCAGGATATGATGCGTATGTATGCTGCAAATGGTATGGACATGGGCATATTTGGCAAGGAAGGCGAGACCTTGGTACTGAACGCAGGCCATCCGCTGGTTGATTATGTGTTGACTCACGAGGACGGAGACGATACCAAGATGATTTGCGAACAGCTTTACGATTTGGCAAAGCTGCAGCATGGTCCGTTGGAAGCAGAGGACATGGCGAAGTTTGTGACCAGAAGCAATGAGATTATGATGATGTTGTTGCAGTAGGCAGGAATGAAATAATTTATTAAACAAGGTATAACTTCCCGAATGAAGTTATACCTTGTTTAATTATATAGGTATATGTTGATTAAATCTCTGTCTCATCCTGATCTGCAGCTACAGCGGCAGCAACAGAAGATACTACAGCTACGATAACTGCGATAATAATAACGACAAGCCCACCGGCTAATAACATAAACATACCTGACATAACGTAAAACTCCTTTCTGTGCTGTGCAGAATTCTATAAGATATATTATACACATTTTTTTGAAAAAGAAAAGGGTGAATTACTTGAACTTTTGTAAATCCCATGCTCTTACTCCCAAATATTCCATAAGGGCATTTTGAAATATTTTTGAAAAAATGTAAAAGCCTCTCAAAACAAAGCTATTGTGCTTTTTGCCGTTTTTTGCTATACTAAAGAATGGCTAATTACGACAAAGAAGGAGGTTGCGATTATGATTACTTTATACAAGACAGATAATGGCATTATTAGAGAAGTTGAAAACTATGAAAACGATATATGGATTAAGATGGTATCGCCCTCCAATGAAGAGTCGAGTTATATCTCGGAGAAGTATGGTATTGATTTAGATCATATTAAGGCAGCATTGGATAATGATGAAAGTGCACGTATTGAGATTGAAGAGGATTACACACTAATTTTAGTGGATATACCGGTTAGTGAGAAGCGTGGTGAGTACAATGAATATACCACCATTCCGTTAGGTATTATTTTGTGTGAGAATGTGATTATCACAGTTTGTGCTCGTGATACAGCGATTTTAAAGGCATTTGTACAGAAGCGCATTAAGGAGTTCAGTACCAAGAAGCGCATTCGTTTCCTGTATCAGATTCTTTACAGAAATGCAGTGGAGTATCAGGTGGATCTTCGTAAGATTGATAAGAAGCGTACCCAGATAGAGAGCCATATCAGTGAGATTACAGAGGATACGGAGTTAATTGAGCTTCATGAGTTGGAGTCCAATCTGGTATATTTCGCAACCTCTTTGCGTGGTAATGGCCTGATTTTGGAAAGGCTGACCAGATATAGCCGTATCAAGCAGTATCCGGAGGACAGGGAGCTTTTAGAGGACGTTATTATCGAGAATAAGCAGGCTATCGAGATGACTCAGATTTACCGTGATATTATCAATGGTACCAGAGAGTTGCTTAGCACGGTTATTAATAATCGTCTGAATAATGTGATGAAGCTTTTGGCGTCTATTACTATCGTTATGGCCATACCGACTATTATTTCCGGTCTGTTTGGTATGAACGTCAATAGCGTTGGCATGCCTTTTGCTGCCAGTCCGTGGGGCTTTGCTATTATTTGCGGATTTACACTGGTGATTTGTATACTGGCGTTGATTATTTTAAAGAAAAGAAAGATGTTATAGAGGAGGTACCAGTTTATGTTAAAAACACTTGGTGCTCAGGTAAAAGAATTTAAAAAGCCTTCTGCAATTGCAGCCTTTTGTACGGTTGCAGAGGTTGTTCTGGAAATTTCTCTTCCTTTGGTAACAGCATCTATTATTGATAAAGGTATTGAGGCGGGAAATCTTACGAATGTTTTCTTATATGGATTTTTCATGGTTTGTCTGGCAGCGGCCAGTCTTCTAATGGGTGTGGGAGCCGGACATTTTGCGGCTGTGGCTTCAACCGGCTTTGCCAAAAATCTGCGTGATACCATGTACAAAAACATTCAGACCTATTCCTTTGCCAATATTGACAAGTTTTCTACATCAGGTTTGGTTACGCGTATGACCACGGATGTTACGAATATGCAGACCTCTTATCAGATGCTTCTGCGTATGTGTCTGCGTGCGCCTATTACCCTGATTAGTGCGTTAGTGATGTCCTTTACCATTAATGCAAGGGTTGCCAGCGTCTTTTTGATTGCTATTGCTTTTTTAGCAGTGGTATTAGGCACGATTATACGTTTTGGCATGAAGTATTTTAATGAGATGTTCAAACGATATGATGACTTGAATGCCAGCGTGCAGGAAAATGTTTCTGCTATTCGTGTGGTAAAGGCCTTTGTGCGAGAGGATTTTGAGAAGGAGAAGTTTGGCAAGGCAGCGAACAATTTATATAATTTGTCCGTAAAGGCGGAGAAAATTGTAGGCTATAACAATCCGGTGATGAATCTGACTGTTTATGGTTGTATGATTGCGATATCCTGGATTTCCGCACAGATGATTGTTGGTGGTACTATGACTACCGGTAATCTGACCAGTTTGTTTACATATTGCATGAATATTCTGATGAGCCTGATGATGTTGTCCATGATATTCGTTATGATGAGCATGTCTGTGGCCAGTGCAAAGCGTATTGCAGAGGTGATTAAGGAAGAGGCTGATATTGTGAGCCCTGAACGTGCCTGCACAGTGGTCAGAGATGGCAGCGTGGATTTCAATCATGTATATTTTTCTTATGATAAGAAGCTTCATAAGGGCAAGAATGTGCTGAATGATATTGATATACATATTAAGGCCGGGGAAACTATCGGTATTATCGGCGGTACCGGCTGTGGCAAAACCAGCCTGGTTAACTTAATCAGCCGACTTTATGATGTTACCGATGGTAGTGTCATGGTTGGCGGTGTAGATGTACGAGAGTATGATTTGGAAGCGCTTCGTAATCAGGTATCCGTAGTACTTCAGAAAAACGAGCTGTTTAGCGGTACTATCTTGGAAAACCTGCGTTGGGGTGATGAGCTGGCTACTGAAGAAGACTGCATTCGTGCCTGCAAGATGGCATGTGCGGATGACTTTATTCAGAGAATGCCGGATAAGTATGAAACCTATATTGAGCAGGGCGGTACTAATGTGTCCGGCGGTCAGAAGCAAAGACTTACTATTGCCAGAGCACTACTTAAGAAGCCGAAAATTTTGATTTTGGATGACTCCACCAGTGCAGTGGATACAGCCACCGACGCACGTATCCGTAAGGCCTTTAGAGAGGAAATTCCAAATACTACCAAGTTTATTATTGCACAGCGTATTTCCAGTATTCAGGATGCTGACCGCATTATCGTCATGGAGCATGGCTGCATTAACGGCTTTGACACCCATGAAGAATTATTAGAGACAAACGAAATCTATCGCAGCGTTTATGAGGGTCAGACACAAGGCGGCGGTGACTTTGACGAACCAAAAGAAGAGAAAGGAGGCGAATAATATGGCAGGACCACAGCATGGACCGGGACATGGACCAAGAGGAATGGGACCAAAGCCTAAGTTAGAAGGCAAAATGAGTGACATTGTGAAGCGTGTTATGTCCCAGGTATTAAAGGAATACAAAATGCATTTGATTATAGTGGCAGTTTGTATTTTTGGCTCCGCCATTGCGTCTGTAAGGGGTACTTTATTTATTCGTACTTTGGTGGATGATTATATTACCCCGCTGTTAGGCGTGGATAATCCCGATTTTAATGGTTTATTGAAGGCACTGATGGGGGTTGCCCTGGTGTATCTTTTGGGAGTGATTTGTTCTTTTACCTACAACAGGCTGATGATTTATGTGACTCAGGGTACTATGCGTAATCTGAGACTGAAATTGTTCAATCATATGGAGAGCCTGCCGATTAACTACTTTGATACCCATGCTCATGGTGATATTATGTCCGTCTATACTAATGACATTGATACACTGAGGCAGTTAATCAGCCAGTCTATTCCGCAGCTGTTAAACAGCAGCATTACCCTTATCAGTACGTTAGTAAGTATGATTACTCTGAGTGTACCGCTGACACTGATTGCCTGCGGTATGGTATTTGTTATAGTAAATGCGGCCAAGTTTATTACCGGTAAGTCCGGTGCCTTCTTTATAACCCGTCAGCAAAAGCTTGGCCAGCTGAATGGTTATATTGAGGAAATGGTTAGCGGACAGAAGGTCATCAAGGTGTTCTGTCACGAAGAAAGAGCCATTGAAAAGTTTGAGGTATTAAATGAGGAAGTTCGTGTGGCTACCAGTAATGCCAACAGCTATGCCAATATTTTAATGCCTGTCAATGCACAGTTAGGTAATTTAAATTATGTGTTATGTGCGGTACTGGGTGCTATTATGGCACTGTACGGCTTCGGTTCTGTGACAGTAGGTACACTGATTTCCTTCCTGCAGTTAGTAAAGAGTTTTACCGGTCCGATTAATCAGCTGTCCATGCAGTTAAATTCCGTTGCCATGGCTATGGCCGGTGCAGAGCGTGTATTTAAGCTGATGGATGAAGTACCGGAAGCAGATGAAGGTGTTGCAACACTTGTCAATATTGAAGTGGAAGGCACTGAAATTGTTGAGTGTGAGAAGAGTACCGGCAGCTGGGCCTGGAAACTGTATGAGGAAGGCCATACAGAGCCGACCTATGTTTTGCAACAAGGCGATTTGGTCATGGAGAACGTGGACTTTGGTTATACGGATGAGAAAATGGTTCTTCACGACATTAAGTTATACGCAGAGCCGGGACAGAAGATTGCTTTTGTAGGTTCTACCGGTGCAGGTAAGACTACTATCACCAACCTGATTAATCGTTTTTATGATATTCAGGACGGCAAGATTCGTTATGACGGTATTAATATTAAGCGCATCAAAAAGGCTGATTTACGTCGCTCTCTGGGCATGGTACTGCAGGATACCCACCTGTTTACCGGTACTATTATGGATAATATCCGTTACGGTAAGCTGGACGCTACGGATGAGGAATGTATTGCAGCGGCAAAGCTTGCCAATGCAGACAGCTTTATTGACAGATTGCCGGATGGCTATAATACCATGTTAACAGGTGACGGTGGCAACTTGTCACAGGGGCAGCGTCAGCTCCTGGCCATTGCCAGAGCGGCTGTAGCAAATCCACCGGCATTGATTTTGGATGAGGCTACCTCCTCCATTGATACCCGCACTGAGAAGTTGGTACAGGAAGGCATGGATTCTCTGATGAAGGGACGCACCACGTTTGTCATTGCTCACAGACTTTCTACAGTACGTAACAGTGATTGTATCATGGTTTTGGAGCTGGGACGCATTATCGAGCGCGGTACTCATGAGCAGCTGATGGAGCAAAGGGGCAAGTATTACCAGCTCTATACAGGTAATCTTCAGTAGAATTATAATAAAATGAAAGCAGTTCGTAAATAATATTTATAAAAATATTATTAAAAATACAAATAATGCTTGCATTTTTTTGAAAATGTACTATTATATTATTAGCACTCGAATTGAATGAGTGCTAATAAATTTAAAGAATTACATAGGGTTAGAAATAAGGAGGTTCTATTATGAAATTAGTACCATTAGGTGACAGAGTTGTATTAAAGCAGCTGGTTGCAGAGGAAACCACAAAGTCAGGCATCGTATTACCGGGTCAGACAAAGGAGAAGCCACAGCAGGCAGAGGTTATTGCTGTTGGTCCTGGTAACGAGGAAGTAAAAATGGAAGTTGCAGTTGGTGATCAGGTTATTTATTCCAAGTATTCAGGCACAGAGGTAAAGGTTGAAGATGTGGAATACATTATTGTAAAGCAGAGCGATATTTTAGCTGTTCTGAAATAGTATTTTGACGGAGGTTTTTTGACATGGCAAAGGAAATCAAATATGGCGCAGAAGCCAGAGCAGCCCTAGAGGAAGGCGTAAATAAATTAGCAAATACAGTACGTGTTACCATTGGACCTAAGGGACGTAACGTAGCACTTGACAAAGCATTCGGTGCACCGCTTATTACCAACGACGGTGTTACTATTGCAAAGGAAATCGAATTAGCAGATGCATTCGAAAATATGGGAGCTCAGCTTGTAAAGGAAGTTGCAAATAAGACTAATGACGTAGCAGGTGACGGTACTACCACAGCTACCGTTTTAGCACAGGCTATGATCAATGCAGGTATGAAGAATCTGGCAGCAGGCGCAAATCCTATCATCCTGAGAAAGGGTATGAAGAAGGCTACCGATTGTGCAGTGGAAGCAATTTCCGAGATGAGTACAAAGGTAAGCGGCAAGGAGCAGATTGCAAGAGTTGCAGCGATTTCTGCAGGTGACGACGAGGTTGGTCAGTTAGTTGCTGATGCTATGGATAAGGTAAGCGGTGATGGTGTTATTACTATCGAAGAGTCCAAGACTATGCTTACTGAGTTGGATTTAGTAGAAGGTATGCAGTTTGACAGAGGTTATATTTCTGCATATATGGCTACCGACATGGATAAGATGGAGGCAGTTTTAGAGAACCCTTATATCTTAATTACAGACAAGAAGATTACTAATATTCAGGAGATTTTACCTGTATTAGAGCAGATTGTTCAGAGTGGTGCTAAGTTACTTATCATTGCTGAGGATGTTGAAGGCGAAGCACTTACTACTTTGATTGTTAACAAGCTTCGTGGTACCTTCAGTGTAGTTGCTGTTAAAGCTCCGGGCTTTGGTGACAGACGTAAAGCTATGCTTCAGGATATCGCTATTTTAACAGGTGGTACTGTGATCAGCGAAGAGCTTGGCTTAGACTTAAAGGAAGCAAACCTTGCTATGCTTGGCCGTGCAAAGAGCGTAAAGGTTCAGAAGGAAGCTACCGTTATCGTAGATGGTGCAGGCGACCAGAATGAGATTGCAAGCAGAATTGGTCAGATTAAGAATCAGATTGAAGAAACAACTTCTGAATTTGACAAAGAGAAATTCCAGGAGCGTCTTGCTAAGTTATCCGGTGGTGTTGCTGTTATCCGTGTAGGTGCTGCTACAGAGCCTGAAATGAAGGAAGCAAAGCTTCGTATGGAAGATGCCCTTGCAGCTACCAGAGCAGCTGTTGAGGAAGGTGTAGTATCCGGTGGCGGTAGTGCTTACATCCACGCTTCCAAGAAGGTGGCAGCCCTTGCTGATACCTTAGAAGGTGATGAAAAGACCGGTGCTCAGATTGTATTAAAGGCTTTAGAGGCTCCATTGTTCCACATTGCATACAACGCAGGCTTAGAAGGCAGCGTTATTATCAATAAGGTTCGTGAGTCTGAAGTTGGTGTAGGTTTTGATGCCCTTAAAGAAGACTATGTAGATATGATTTCAGCAGGCATCTTAGACCCTGCCAAGGTTACCAGAAGTGCTTTACAGAACGCTACCAGCGTAGCAAGCACACTGCTTACCACAGAGAGCGTTGTGGCTACTATCAAAGAGGATATTCCTCCAATGCCACAGCAGCCAATGATGTAACGGAAACGCAGAGGAAAATAGAAATAGAGACGGTCAGTCCATGCTCGCATGGGACTGACCGTCTCTATTTCTATTTGACGAGCGTAGCGACAGCTCAAGCACGGAAGTGCTTGAGCTAACGTCTGCGTTTCCGTTACATGAGCGTAGCGACAGCGAAAACGCTTTAGCGTTTGAAAGTCGGAGGCCAAGC
>JAZRRW010000098.1:0-2823 GCA_045651105.1 Lachnospiraceae bacterium | reverse complement strand
AAGCTTCTGCGCCAGTTTGCATCGTGAAAACCACAATGATTATAAAAATGCATCCAGTACCTGACCGGAGTGGCATAATCCTCACCTCTGAGGCTACGGTTCCTCTGTTTATATTCTATGTAAAAAGTGCCTTTTGGTGTTTCACGCTTTCGTCTGACATCACCGGTTACACAAGGGCTGTCTAATACAAGCTCTCCATCGATATATAAGTAAACATGCTGCCCCTCTATGTCCACCTCTACATAAGAATCCCCATAGCCGGCGCCATAATCATTGTCTGCCGCACTGGCAGGATGAAACACAAATTCCAACTCATAAGAGCCTGAGGTTCCTGTATTGTATGCGTTAAGTAGTATATTCGTTAAGGCATATGTTTTTAGCTCTCTGCCATAATTGCCCGCCTTCACTTCGATGGTATCACCATTGTGGTCTACAAACTGCCATGGCTTACCAAAATAGGTGGTCACTTCATCAGAAATACCCTGTGCGTATTCCTTTACCTTAGCTTCATCTAAAAGCAGGATCCCACCTTTGCCATAGGCATAGGAGCCGTCCGCTTCCTTCAAAACCCAGTCCTTTAATACAGAGGCATTTACCTGAAAAGCCACTTCCCCTTGTATGGTTAAATCCAGTTTGATTTTGCTGCAGAAAAGCTGCAATGCTTCATATTCTGCAATGACCGCTTTATCCTCACTGCTGTAAGCAGGCGTATAATAACAGCCGGTCTCCTTTAGTGAGATGCGTTCCTTGCCTGCCTCAAAGGCCTCTAAAATGACTCTGGAGGCCTTTTCGTTGTCCAACACATTTTCCTGTGCATCTATCAGTTCAAAGCCTTCTTTGCCCTCTACAATCGACATGCGAGGGGCTAGTACAGTCGTATTCTCTTTAAACAGTGTCTGTTTCCTGATATAAGTCCCCCACCTATCACTGTTAATTCGTACTGCTGGTTTCACCCATATGCTTTTTTCTTTAAAAAGCTCCATTGCTCCAAAAGAAGCGGCAGCCTGCTTTAGTGCCTCCTTATAAGAAAGCTCGTAAACCTCTGTCTCCAAAGTAAGGACATGCAACTTGTCATCTCTATCAAGCACCTCAAGAGCCACAATACTGTCATCCTTCTCCAGTAAAAGAGCATCCACTTCCTCATAAGTCATACCGGTACAATACACGTCATTAATCCATGTACCATACGGAATATTCACCTGATAATATTGCATTAAGGCGAAATACCCTATAGCCACCAGGATACAGGGTACCGCCAGAATTAAAATCCATTTAGGAAATTTTTTCATACAAAACACCTTGAAAATTTATTATGCATTTTTACCTGCCAAATCATCTCCGTCAAACACATCACTGATAGCCGCACCGGCAGGAACCATCGGGAATACCTTGTCATCCTTCGGAATCATACATTCAATTAAAACCGGTGCCTTTAAAGCAATTGCTTTACGGATTGCAGGCTCTACCTCTTCACAGGTGGTAACACGGATTGCTTCGCAGCCTAAGCCCTCTGCAACCTTCACAAAATCAACCTTGTCATCCAAAATAGTCTGACTGTAACGTTCTCCGTAGAAAAGCGTCTGCCACTGTCTAACCATACCAAGCACGTGATTGTTGATAACCACCTGAATAACCGGGATACCATATCTGCTGGCAGTTGCAAGCTCATTCATGTTCATACGGAAGCATCCATCACCTGCAATATTGATGCAAAGCTTATCCGGCTGACCCATTTTGGCACCGATACAAGCACCCAGACCATAACCCATAGTACCTAAGCCCCCGCTGGTCAAAAGAGTACGTGGCTTGGAATAAGTATAATATTGAGCAGCCCACATCTGATGCTGACCTACATCTGTGGTAATAATTGCTTCTCCTTCTGTTACCCTGTCAATCACTTCCATGACATAAGGACAGCTGAGTATGTTTTTGTCATATTTCAAAGGATATTTGTCCTTTAATTCCTGTACATATGCCTTCCATTCTGCATGATTTTGCTGCTCTAAGCCTGCAATCAAGTCAGTCAGTACCAGCTTCAAATCACCTACTAAGGAAGCATCCGCTTTGATATTTTTGTTAATTTCGGCAGCATCCACATCCATATGAATAACCTTGGCACCGGCAGCAAATTTGGAAGCATTACCGGTAATTCTGTCAGAAAATCTGGCACCCAGTACTACCAGACAGTCACAGGCACTGACACCTAAGTTAGCCGCCTTAGTACCATGCATACCAATCATACCGGTATAGTAGTCCTCATGACCATCCACAACCCCCTTGCCCATTAAGGTATCGCAAACCGGGGTATCTAATAAATCCACAAACTGACGTACCTCTGCACTCGCTTCAGACAAAACAGCGCCGCCGCCAACCAATACAAACGGCTTTTTTGCTGCTTTTAAGATATCAATAACCTCAAGAAGCTGCTCCTTTGTATATTTGGATTTACGCTCTGCCTTCACAGGCTCCTTGTAGCTATATTCACACATAGCTGCAGTTACATCCTTTGGTACATCTACCAAAACAGGTCCGGGTCTGCCATTCTTAGCAATATAAAACGCTTTACGTAATGTGTCAGCAAGCTCTTTGATATCCTTTACAATGTAGCTGTGCTTGGTAATCGGCATGGTAATACCTGCAATATCCACCTCCTGGAAGGAGTCCTTTCCAAGCAATGATACACCTACATTACAGGTGATGGCAACTACCGGAATGGAATCCATATATGCGGTAGCAATACCTGTTACCAGGTTGGTTGCTCCCGGACCGGAGGTGGCCAGGCACACACCAACCTCACCGTTAGTTCTGGCATAACCGTCTGCC
>JAZRRW010000097.1:0-15514 GCA_045651105.1 Lachnospiraceae bacterium | reverse complement strand
TGCTGTGATGTAACCCTCGATTGCATGTGTAAGTGCATCCATACCGGTTGCAGCGGTAAGTCCCTTTGGCATAGTAGCCATCATGTCAGGGTCAACGATTGCAACTACAGGAATATCATGAGGATCAACGCACACCATCTTGCGGTTCTTTTCCACGTCGGTGATAACGTAGTTAATAGTAACCTCTGCAGCAGTACCTGCTGTCGTAGGAACTGCAATAATTGGTACGGAAGGATTCTTGGTCGGTGCAACACCTTCTAAGGAACGAACATCCGCATATTCAGGATTCGTAATGATAATACCAACAGCCTTTGCAGTATCCATGGAAGAACCACCGCCGATAGCAATTATGTAATCAGCCTCTGCTGTCTTACATGCTGCAACACCATTCTGTACGTTCTCGATAGTTGGATTTGGCTTAATGTCAGAGTAAAGCTCATATGCTAAACCTGCTGCATCTAATAAATCGGTAACCTTTGCCGTTACACCGAATTTAATTAAATCAGGGTCAGAGCATACAAAAGCTTTCTTGAAGCCTCTATTTACTGCTTCCGTAACAATAGACTGAATAGCACCTGCGCCATGGTAAGATGTTTCGTTTAAGATAAAACGATTTGCCATAATAAAATACCTCCTGTTTTGACACCTTTGTATTTCGACGGTGTCCACTATCTTTATAATACTACTTTGATATTTTTGTGTCAATTGTCAAACAGAGATATCATAAATTTTAACTTTTTATTCACATTTCACAAATACCATCCATAATTTTCCTTAACAAATTCCAGAACCCCCATACTCACCGCAAACAGCACCAATATAAATACCAAAATAATTGCCGCTATATCATATTTTATCTGCACATCCTCCGGGCAGGTGGTATTTGCTGCCAGCATTTCCGCACCGATGGATATTAAAATCAGAGGCCAGCCTCTTAGTATGTATTCATAGCGCAAGGCCGGAAAGAACAAGTGTATCAGACATAATATTCCTATCACAATCAAAATAATACCGCAAGTAACTGCCCCAACTCTTCTTGTTTTCATAGTTCACCCTCCAGAGCTTTTTTCTTTCCCTTAATCAGACGAATACCAAACCAGATAATCAACACACCAATCACAGCTTCCGGCAGGCCATAGCAAATATTCCAGAGAATATGGTAAAGCCATTCCGGCATAATACTCCAGTTAATCAAATCCAAAAGATAATTCCACAGCATGCTTGCACCAATCAGAATCAGCACCACAGCTCCCACGGTCTGCAGCTTCTTATTGGAAAAATTAAAATTGATGTCTGTGTTATGAAACGGCACCAGAATTTTATCCTCTACTTTCTCGAATTCTGCGTCCGGCAAAGCCCTCAGATTGTGTACATGAAAAAAGCTGTAGCACCAGATTACAATCCCTGCACATAATAAAATATCAGCACGCATCCAGGATGTCAAAAATATTACCGCAAAAAACATGCTCATCAGACTCACCCCTTGTTTCATAAAGCCCATATACATTTCACCGGCTCCAGGCAACAGGGAAAAAATAAAAGTTAAAAATCCGTTTTTTTTCTTAATCATTGTTAAATCCTCCATCATAAATTATTTTTGATAAATATTGAAATACATCTGCTATATAGCTGGTATTTAACCTGGCGTTTTCATGCTTTTCTCTGGCTCGCTCCATGGCCTCCAGCTCTCTTTCCATTACCTTCGACTCTCCTGCTCTGTACAGCTCACTAAAATCAGGTAATAGAAAAAGTGCAGCAATGGCAAAGGCAGTGGCAAAAGTGATCTTGGCACTGTAACAAAGTAACTCCAAGTGCTTACCTATTTTTGCCCAGGAAACACTTCCCGAACTGACTGACACAGTCTCCGCGTGCCCTCTCTCTTCCAAAAGCGCCTCGCCCAAAATATGCTCCAGAATTTCCTCCTCCAGATATCCCGGCATCTTTAGTTCCAAAGAAGCCAGTTTCTCCAGACTTTCTTCGTCATCAAACGCCTGCTCCAAAAAAGCGATACGCTCAGCATCCGTCATAGAGTCTGCTTCATATTTCATCCATAACTCTTCTGCATTATGTAAAATATTTTTATCCATACGAATCTCCCCGGCTCCTTTCTAACTTATTTTTCAGCATCTGCTTTGCCCGATAGATATGTGTCTGCACTGTCTTCAGACCTGCACCTGTCGCTTCGGAAATTTCTCTTGCAGTTTTCCCCTCATAAAAATGCGCCACAGCCACGCTTCCATAGGGCTCCTTTAAACTTTCGCACAATACTCGGACGGCCTCCTCAGACTCCTTCTTCAAATAAACCTGCTCAGGAACCTCTTTAGCCTCTGCAGGCTCCCCGTCCGAAAACACCTCTTCCACCGGCACCTGCCGCCTTTCTGCACTCTTTAAAAAATCCAGACACTTATTCACAGCAATTCTGCAAATCCAGGCCTGCTCCCTTTCATGCTCAAACTCTTCAAGTCCCTTGTAAACCGCCAGAAAGGTTTCCTGCATCACATCCTCCGCATCAAAAGGATTGCCGCAGTTGCGCAGACAAATAGTATAAACCAGCTGACCATACTGCTTCATTAAAAATCTAAAATATTCTTCCGTCCCAACTGCAGCACCTCCCTCCTTGATAGCCATCTATAATATAAAACGAGTTTCTTAACAAAAAGTCTTCACATTTTGGAATTTTGCTAAAAAATCCCCCAAAGACATCAAAAGGCTGCTGCAATCACTTGCAACAGCCAATATCATTAGTAAATTATTCTTCGCTCACCTTTGGAACAAATTTATTACGCAGTACAAACCAGAATGCACCAGCCAGGCAGACAGAGGAATATGCACCACAGACAATACCAACTATCAAAGGCAACGCAAATTCTTTGATAGAGGTTACACCATAAATGTACAGACACACTACCATTACAAGAGTTGTCAATGAAGTAAAAATACTTCTGGACAGAGTCTGTGCAATAGATGCATTAATAATTTCCTTTAAATCGTATTTCTTTTTCCGGTTCTCCATATTTTCACGGATACGGTCAAAAATAACGATAGTCGCATTGATAGAGTAACCTACAATGGTCAAAATACATGCAATAAAGGTATTACCCACAGTAATGCGTGTGAACGCGTAGAACGCAAGCACTACTAACACATCATGCACCAGAGCCCCAACACTGCTGACACCAAAGCGGATATCGCTGAAGCGGAAACGAATGTAAATCAACATACCTATAACAGCTACTAAAACTGCCAGAATAGTCTCACTTCTGGTCTCACTGCTGATAGTAGAACTGATGGTCTCTGAGGTAACAAGCTCCGGATTTACCTGGTACTGCTCCACTAACATGTCTGTCAGCTCTGCACGCTCCTCCTGAGTAAGGGTTCTAGTCTTGACAATAACCTCTTTACTACCATCCACAACCTGCGGCTGAACATTGCCATCACCGGTAATGTCCTCCACCAACGGAACAAGGTCGGCATTGACCTTTTCCAAAGTCATTGCTTCATTAAATATGATACTGGTAGATGTACCACCCTTAAACTCCAAACCATAATTGAATGCACCGTCAATAGTACCCATATTGACAAACATCATAATTACACCGGCCACAATCACTGCTGCACTGCCGAGGAAGAAGCCCTTTCTTTTACCGATAAAGTCAAAGGTCTTTGGTTCCTTGCCGATACCATAAAGCTTCTCGTTCTTAAGCCCCAAAGCATAGAAAGCATTTACCAAAAGTCTGCTGACTACTAAGGAAGTAAACATGGACAACACAATACCTAACATCAAGGTCTGTGCAAAGCCCTTTACCACACCGCTGCCCATAACCATCAGTACCAAAGCAGCAATCAAGGTTGTTACATTACCGTCAATAATCGCAGAAAATGCCTTATTAAAACCAATCTTTATAGAAGAACGTACTGTCTTGCCGGTAGCAAGCTCTTCACGAATACGTGCAAAAATAATCACATTGGCATCCACCGCCATACCGATTGATAAAATGATACCAGCCACACCCGGCAAGGTCAATGTCATATCGAAGCCATGCAATAAAACTACAATAAACGGAACATACAAAAGCAGTGCAAGGGATGCGCAAAAGCCCGGTAAATAATATACTGCAATCATAAATACCATAATGATTGCAAGACCGATGGCACCTGCGAAAATACTCTTTTCCAGAGCCTCACCACCAAGCTGTGCACCTACTACTTTATTATAAACCTCTTCCAACTCCAGACTTAAGCCACCGATACGAATGGTGCTGGCCAGACGCTCTGCCTCTTCATAACCACCCATACCTGTAATTTGAGCTACACCATCAGTAATCGCAGAATTTACCTGAGGCACACTGACAAATGCACCATCATAATAAATACCGATAGTCTCCTTACCAGCGGCCTTGGCTGTGGCCACTGCAAACTTGTCAGCGCCTTCCTTAGTCAGGGTCAGACTAACTGCAAACTCACTGCCTGTAGTAGTCTGCATACTGCCTGCCTGGGCATCAGCCACATCCGTACCATACAGTACGATAGAGCCATTTGCTTCCAGCTCCTCAATGGTTTTATTTAAAACAAACGCATAGCCCGTGTTCCCTGCTTCATCCGTCACCAGCTGAATACCATAGTTGGCATTGCCTGCGCTGTCGGTCTCTGCAATAAAATACAAGGATCCCGGACGACCCAAATCAGCCAAAATAGCATCTGCATCCGTAACACCCGGAATTTCAATACTGAACCTGCGGCTGCCCTCCTGATAAACAATAGCCTCTGTGCTGTATTGCTGCACACGCTGCTCTAACTTTCTCTTGGTGTCAGACATATCCTCTGCACTTGGCTCCTCTTCACCAACTACCTCATAGGTAATACTTACACCACCTGCCAAATCCAGACCCTGCTTAATCTGAGAAGCACTGGAGCCACCTGCTCCAAAGCCCACTACAGCCTGATATGCACATACAAAAACAAGTGCTAACGTCACTATAATTGTAAAAATTCCATGTAGCTTTTTCATTTATTCCTCCATATCTGCAAGTGCTGCCTTCATCATAATTGCACACTCTACACGCTTACGCTGTAACTCACAGCCAATATCATACGCATCATTGATACTGCCGTGGAAATTGTAGGAATTGGCTGCGCAACCGCCGCTGCAGTAAAACTTTGCAAAACAATTCTTACACTTAGGCTTTGCATAAACATTACAGGTCTTAAACTCGTCCACAAGGTCTGTACGCTTGATGCCCTCATCTACATTACCCAGCAAAAACTCTTCCTTGCCAACAAATTGATGACACGGATACAAGTCCCCCCAAGGAGTAACCGCCAGATACTCCGTACCGCTGCCACAACCGGACAAACGCTTGGCCACACAAGGACCACCCTGCAAATCAATCATAAAATGGAAGAAATTCACAGGCTCACCTTTTTTGTGACGCTCTAAAAGGTCAACTGCCAGCTTGTCATATTCCTTTAAAAGCTGTGGAATATCCTCCTCCCGAATCGCATAATAGTCCTCAGTCTGTGCCACAACAGGCTCCACGGAAATCTGTTGAAAACCTAAATCAGCCAAGTGATTTACATCTTCACTGAAATCCAGATTTTCATGGGTAAAGGTACCACGCACATAATAATTCATCTGGTCGCGGCTCTCTGCCACCTTCTGAAACTTCGGCACAATCAAATCATAGCTGCCCTGTCCCCCACGGAAAGGACGCATTTTGTTGTGCACCTCTTTACGACCGTCAATAGAAAGCACCACATTGGCCATTTCCTTATTGGCAAACTCTAAAATATCATCATTTAACAATACACCATTGGTGGTCAGTGTAAAACGGAACTTTTTGTGATAAGGCTCCTCCAGACTACGTCCATAAGCCACCAGGTCCTTTACCACCTGCCAGTTCATCAAAGGCTCACCGCCAAAAAAGTCCACCTCCAGATTAATGCGATTACCGGAATTAGCAACCAGAAAATCCAGAGCCTTCTTACCAACCTCAAAGCTCATAAGAGCTCGTCTGCCATGATACTCGCCTTCCTCTGCAAAACAATACTGACAAGCCAGATTACAGTCATGTGCAATATGTAAGCAAAGAGCCTTTACCACAGTCTGACGCTTCTTAAAGTCAATAATATAATTCTCATAAATATCCTCGGTATACAGCATACCCTGCTCTGCCAGCTCTAAAACCTCATCTACAGCCTCCCAAATCTCGGCCTCATCATAACTCATGCCTGTGCAATTCAGCACAGCTGCCTTTACCACATCCGCATCCTTGATGCCTTCCTTATACAAGGGCTCCACAAAAGCGACCATATCATAAACAATATCGTCCACCACATGCACAGAGCCGCTATTTACATCCAAAACGATGTTATAACCATTATTTTTGTACTGATGAATCATCTTTATCCTTTCCCGTCTGCTTCACCTTCTGCTTGCTGCAAGCCACACAGACACAACTTCTCTCTATTCGTTTCAACATACAATAAGCAGCGACTGAAAATCGCTGCTTATATGGTATCACCAATATGTAAGCTGAAATTATTTGCTAATCTTCTCGCAGCTCTGGTTACCTACTGTACAAGATGTCTTGCAAGCAGACTGACAGGAAGTCTGGCACTCGCCACATCCACCCTTTTTCATGGATTCCTGTAAATTTCTGGTGTTTAAAGTCTTAATATGCTTCATAAAACAGATTCTCCTTCTGAAATTAATAAAAAATTAATAACAATTAAGGTTATTATACCACATTATGGCGGTTTGTCAATAGAAAAGGGGCAAGTCGTGGGGTTATGGTGGGTAGTTTAGCATTCAAGCCAGCATACCGCCCAGCATACCGCCGCCCACCATGCACGCAAAGGCCGGAAACAGTTCTCCAGCGTCAATTGCAGTACCATTCATGCACAGACTGACCACCAGCACGGTTACAAGCCAGACGGTACCTGCCAGGGCGCCCCACATAAATTTTCGCTCACGTTGCCATTTGCCGGCTATCATGCCTGCTGCCAGAGCACTGACTATGTATACGGCGTAAATAAGTATTCTGACCTGACCGGCATTCAGCCCCAGTTTGTCAAGCAATACTGCCGATATAACCAGCAATACTGCGGAAATAAAAACTGCCGTCAAAGTAGTAAAAAGAAGCATTTTCAGCTTGTTAACGAATTGGTTATTACGATTTTGCTGCCTCATAAATTCCCTCTTAATGAAAGATGTTGGTTATAATCATTGTATGCATGTTTGGGCGGGAAAATGAGTAATGCCACTTGACATCCCGCGCCAAAAATCGTATACTACAAGGTAAAATACGTATCTGTTCAGGTACTGAACAGATACTAAAATACAATATTACATAATAAAGGAGTGTGATTTTTTTTGGAATCGTCGAGTGTCGTCCAAATCGTAACTATTATTGTTTTAATTTTGCTTTCTGCTTTCTTCTCTAGTGCAGAGACAGCCTTTTCTTCTGTCAACAGGGTGCGCCTGCGTGCCATGATTGAAGATGGTCATAAGAGGGCTGCATTAGTTGACAAGATCTTAGACAACTACAGCAAAATGATCAGTACCATTTTAATTGGTAACAATATTGTGAATCTGGGTGCTTCTTCCCTGACCACCACTTTTGTGATGGACATCTGGGGCAATGCTTATGTGGCTCTGGGTACCGGTATTCTGACCCTGCTTGTGCTGATGTGTGGTGAAATTATTCCAAAGACTCTGGCCAAGACCTATTCTGAGGGTATTTCACTGAATTATGCTTTTATCATTGATAAGCTGATGTGGCTGCTAACACCGGTTATTTTCTTTGTAAACAAACTGTCCGGCTTTTTCATGTGGATACTTCACATTGACCCGAATGCCAAGCTGGATGCCATGACCGAAAGCGAGCTCAAAACCTACGTTGACGTAAGTCATGAGGATGGTATTATTGAGACCGAAGAGCGTGAAATAATTTACAATGTGTTTGATTTCTCTGATGCTGTAGCCAAGGATATTATGATTCCGCGTATCAATATGATTACCGTGGATAAGGATGCTACCTACGAAGAGCTTGCACAGCTGTTTAAGGACTATATGTACACCCGTATCCCGGTCTATGAGGATGATCAGGACAATATGATTGGTCTGGTAAATATCAAGGATTTCCTCTTTATTGAGGACAAAGAGAATTTTAAGGTTTCTTCTATTATGCGTAAGGCGCACTACACCTTTGAATTCAAAAATTCTGCAGACCTGATGTTGGAAATGCGCGAGAAAGCTTACAATGTTACCTTCGTTTTGAACGAGTACGGCGCCTGCGTTGGTATGATTACCATGGAAGACCTGTTAGAAGAAATCGTTGGTGACATTCGAGACGAATATGATGATGACGAAAAAGAAAACATTGTAAAGATAGCCGAAAACCAGTATCTGGTGGAAGGCAGCATGAAGCTTGCCGATATCAATGATGTATTGGAAACAGAATTGGACAGTGAAGACTACGATTCTATCGCCGGTCTTATGATTGAGCATCTTGACAGGCTTCCTGAGGTTGGGGAAAGTGTTATCCTTGAAGATAATACCCTGCTTCGTGTTTCCGAAACCGACCAGAACCGTGTTACCCGCGTGCTGATTAAGCTCCCGGATGAACCGGAAGAGACTGACGCAGATGCGGATGAGGAATAAATTTATGGTTTAAATTCAAATAAGCTCTACTGTGGGTTTTATCCCGCGGTAGAGCTTTTATAAACTGTTTTAAGTATTTGATTAATACTGCACTTCTGCCGGTCTGCAATACATCTTATTTGTAAAACAGCAGACTTAACACTCCATAAATCAACGGCTGATGCAGCACATATACCACCAGTGAATACCTGCCAAGCCATGACAGCACCGGCACCCTGATATTACATCTTTCCAACACCCATGGCCTGTACTTGGCCCAAAGCCTTCCCCCAAATACACCCCCAAGGAATAAAAATACCCAAGGAAATATGGCAAAATAATCTGACGAATAAAAGCCTGCATAAGGAAAACCCAGATAGGTGGTAAATAAATTACTATATAGTACGCTTGGCAGTTTTATAAGCTCCAAGCCAAAAATCCCCAAGTATCCATCCGCCATCCTGTAAGTCAAGGCAAAACAAAACAAAGCCACCACAAAACCCACCATGGGCGACACCTTCCAAAGGAACGGCTTTAGCAACACCATCAATAGACAACAGCTGCCAATCAGCGTCAGTACGCCAAATACGATACGGCTCTCCGGCGTCACCACAAGCGTCACCAGAGTAACCACTAACCCCCAAAAGCTTACAATCAACCCTTGTCTAAAAACACTTCTTGTAAAGCAGATACAAAAACCTGCCAGAAAAATAAAGGTCCAGCATATACTCTGTTGCCAGTAAAATGCCGCATCACTATGAAACCATGGCACTCTTACACCATATAAAAAAACCAAATCCCACATAGCATGATAAATCACCATACTAACCATGGCCGCAGCTCTTGCATTATCAATCCAATATATTCGTTTGTTTCCAGTCATAAACGCTAATCTTCCCAATTTTAAACTTTAAAATAGTTGAAACCAGATGTGTTTTTTTACTTAAACGACATACTGCTGTTCAACACCAGCGTACTATATAAAAACAGCACATCCTGATCCTCGAACTTTATAAAATTCCCAAGCATTCCACTATGAATATACCTGATATCCACCACAGTCACCTTGCTGTAGCTTTCAATAAGAAGCGGCAGTAGGCTGCTGGCAAAGGAATCACGAAATACCACCAGCTCCTTATCCGTAGTGGCATTTGGATTATCAATGACCAAAAGTGCATCAGAGCCTGCCAAAAACATCTCATATGGGTCCCTTCCATCCAGCTTATCCAGCATGTAAATCGCTTTTTCCCGAGGCACACCTGTATCATAGCTTATCACCTTGCAAGCCTCCAGCTTATCATTGGTCATATATGTCAAGGTATCCGGATTTAAAGGCAGTGCGGACTGTCCCACATATACGCCATAGAAAGGGTGTTCTGCGATCACTGCCTCATATTCCCAGGTCAGGGTATTTCCCATAACCTCTGCTATTCTATCAGCCACGTCATCCAGGCACTCCTGTCTCCAATGGGTATCCGTCCTGTAGTAATCTTCAATCGTAAGCAAATCCATGATATCAATATACTCCATAAAATCACCGGTTTTTTCCTGCATCACAGCTTCAAAAGCCACATAATCCATGGATAAATAACCATTAGACTCTGCCAGAAAATAATTTTTGTCCGGCACCATTGAGAAATATACCTTCACCTTCTTATCTACCATATAGGTATCATACAAATACCGGAATTTCTTTGCGGCATTGTCAAGCATATATTCATTCATTGGATATTCCAGCTTGGACACATATCCGTCTGCCATATAGATATCATTATTATCCTTCTGTCTGAACAGGCCAAGCTGTGCAGTAGCCTTAATACTTCTGAAGGTATCTCTAAATGGGAACTGGTCTAACGTGTAAGTCTCAAACTCTGTCATAAATTTGCCGGAAGAAATAGTGGTTTCATTCAAATCCGGAAAATCTGCAAGCACTCTTCTTTCACTGTCAGAATATTCATCCGTACCCTTAAACCAGCATATCAGGCTAAGTCCAAAGAAGAATACTGACATTACACTCACTAAATAAAGCTTACTCTTTTTCATACTCTCCTCCTTTAAAACCTGAAATACAAAAACGGATTAAAGCTGCCGTCTACCAGATATGCCGTACACAAAAGCATCAGTATCACCAATACAACGGGCTCCAAGATGCCTACAACTGTTGCACCCTTAGAAGAAGTCTCCAGCTTATTTATCAGTCTCTTACAAATCGGCGTGGCACCCACAATCGCTATCAATAGTATGACCAGATTACTCTTACAATAATAAACTGCCTCTGCAGAAAGCACTGAAATACCGCCACTCCCAAACATACCACCTATATAGTTAAAGGCTTCTGTCATATCAGCCGCATTAAAAATCACAAAGCTGATAATAACCAAAAACATCACATAAATATGCTTAAAAGCACCACTTTTCTGTAGAACAGGCAAAAGCACCAGCTTCTCAAGCATTAAAATAACTGCAAAATACAAGCCCCATATAATAAAGTTCCAGCTGGCCCCATGCCAGAAACCGGTCAAGAACCATACTACAAATATATTAAACAGCCATCTCAACTTGGAAACACGGTTGCCTCCCAAAGGAATATACACATAATCTCTAAACCAGGTACCTAACGACATGTGCCACCTGCGCCAAAACTCCGTAATACTGCCTGAAATATAGGGATAATTAAAATTCTCTAATAAATCAAAACCAAAAATCTTGCCAAGACCGATAGCCATATCACTATAACCGGAAAAATCATAGTAAATATGAAGAGTAAAAGACACTGCGTAAAGCCAGTAAAAGGCCACGGACTTATCACCGGATGCTTTAAATATCTCGCACAGTTCCCCCAACGCATTGGCAATGAGTATTTTCTTGGATAATCCAAGAACAAAACGTCTGATACCAAGAGCCGCCTTATCCACAGAATGCTCTCTGTGCCCTAACTGCTCTGCTACGTCTGCATAACGCACAATTGGACCTGCAATCAGCTGCGGAAACATGGACACATAGGTTGCCAGTGTAAACGGATTATATTGCACCTTTGTATCACCACGATATACATCCACCACATAACTCATTACCTGAAAAGTATAGAAGCTGATACCGATAGGAAGTGCAACCTTTAGAAGCGGTATCTGTAACCCTGTTACTGCATTAAAATTGGTTACAAAAAAGTCTGCATATTTAAAATAACCCAGAATTCCTATAAATGTAATGACCGAAGCCACCAGGAAAATCTTTTTTGACTTAGCTGTAGTACTTTTATCCACAAGCAGGCCAAAAATGTAGCCCAGCACGATGACCATTAGCATCAATACTACATAACGCACCTCGCCCCATGCGTAGAAAAACAGGCTGCTTATTAATAAAACAATATTTTTAAGATTTTTGGGAACTGCAAAGTACAAAATCAGTACACATGCCAGAAAATAATATAAAAACGGAATACTGGAAAAAAGCATAACTCCTCCAAAACTTTATATTGTATAAAAAGATGTTGCAGAACATACTGCAACATCTTTACACTAATTAAAATTAATATTATTATTCTGCGGAAAGGTCTTTCTTACACATTAAGAAAAATACTTTATCACCAATAGCCTCTACAACCATTTCTTCTGCTTCCACGCAAATCTGCCATCTCATATTTGCACTTTCCTTCAAGGTTGTCATAAAAGCCTCTAAATCAGCATCTGCCGGCATATCAAATATATAACCAATAAAAGGATTAGAACCCATCATAGGCATAAAAACGACTGCTTCTTCAAAGCCTTTAATTTCAGCATTATCAAATCCGCTAAGAACTCCCGGTTCTACAGGCATAGTACCGCCCATAAACTGAATAATCTCATTAGTAATCAGTGCATCAGCTGCTTCCTGAGCAGTTGTCTCAGGCTTTGCTTCCATCATTTCCTTGAATGCGTTAAAAAGGATTTCGCCTGCTGTTCCTTCTGTCTCAGTTGCTGCTGTTTCTGTGGTTGCACCTGCCGTTTCTGTAGTTGTTCCTTCTGTACCAGCCAAAACAGACTCTGTGTTCTCCGTAGATTCGTTATTACGTGCACCACATGCTGCCATAGAAATTACCATAGTTGCTGCTAAAATTGTTGCTAAAATCTTTTTCATAAATAAACTCCTTTTGTTCTTTGTGTACGACTCACATTTGTGAGCTCTTACTACATGATTACGCGGCGGAAATTCTTTTTGCCGCGCTTAACAATTAACCCCTCTGAAAAATCAGAAGCACTGTACATGGTCTTGATATCTGCCACCTTCTCCTCGTTTACGGTAACACCACCCTGCTCTACAGCACGTCTTGCTTCGTTTTTGGAAGCACACAGACCGGATGCCACTAAAACACTTAAAATGTCAATCTGACCCTCTGTAAACTTGTCCTCTGAAATAACAGCCTCCGGCATATTTGCCGCGCTGCCGCCTGCAAACAAAGCTCTGGCACTTTCCTGTGCCTTATTCGCTTCCTCTTCGCCATGAACCATCTTCGTAAGCTCAAATGCAAGAATTTCCTTTGCAGTATTGAGCTGACTGCCTTCCCAGCTTTCCATCTTCTCGATTTCCTCCAGGGGCAGGAAGGTTAAAAGCTTCATACACTTGATAACGTCGCTGTCTGCTACATTTCTCCAATACTGGTAGAACTCAAAAGGTGTGGTTTTCTCCGGATCAAGCCATACAGCACCCTTTTGTGTCTTACCCATTTTCTTACCTTCACTGTTAAGTAATAAAGTAATCGTCATTGCATATGCGTCCTTACCAAGCTTACGTCTGATAAGCTCAGTACCACCCAGCATGTTGGACCACTGGTCATCACCGCCAAACTGCATATTACAGCCATATTTCTGGTATAACATGTAGAAATCATAGCTCTGCATAATCATGTAATTGAATTCAAGGAAGGATAAACCCTTCTCCATACGCTGCTTGTAGCATTCTGCCGTCAGCATACGGTTTACGCTGAAGTGTGCACCGACTTCACGTAATACCTCTACATAATTCAGGTCCAATAACCAATCCGCATTATTCACCATAATGGCTTTGCCATCAGAAAAGTCGATAACACGGCTGATCTGCTTCTTAAAGCAGTCACAGTTGTGCTGAATAGTGTCCTTGGTCATCATAGTACGCATATCCGTACGATCGGATGGGTCACCGATCATAGCGGTACCACCGCCAATCAGTGCAATCGGCTTGTTGCCTGCCATCTGCAGTCTCTTCATCAGGCAAAGTGCCATAAAGTGACCTACATGTAAGGAATCTGCGGTAGGGTCAAAGCCAATATAAAAAGTAGCCTTGCCTGCATTCACTAATTCCTTGATTTCTTCTTCGTCGGTGAGCTGTGCCAAGAGTCCTCTTGCCTTCAGTTCATCAAAAACTGTCATGTTACTCATAATCTTTCTTCCTTTCTACATTCGGTGGGGCATACGGTTTATGGCCTGAAAAGTGCCCTTTCCGGACAATAATAAAACCCCGCCCTTAACTCAAAGGACGAGGTTACTCGCGATACCACCTTTAATCGCCATATGCTCACACATATAGCCTCAGTAAGTTGACAATCATCAACTATCGCACTGTAACGTGTACGTCCTCCGTCATGACCTACTAAACCCGCTAAAGCCTTTCTGCCATGCAGCTCGCGAATGTATTCCAGCCCTAGTCCTCTTTGCGCCTCTCATCAACCGGCAACTCTCTGTAATTCGTTCTAAAGTGTACTTGTTTCGTTCATAGCCTTTAAAATGTTTTGCATACGCTTATATTAACTGTTATGTTAAAAAAAGTCAAGTGTTTAATGATTGTTTAAGAAAAACTTTAGAAATCTATCTGAAACATTGTACATTAAAATTCATATTGTGCTGTTTCGCCCGGTTTAACACAGTAAATCCCCTTACCGGTTTCAAACCACACCGTGGTACAGGTCGGATTATAAACTCGGGTATAATCCACGCTGAAAATCAGCTGGTTGTATGCCGCAATATAATCATAAATCTCGATATTAGTTGCATACCAAATATCCTCACGATTACCCATAAATTCAGCAAATTCCTCTATAATGCCCCAGTTATTGTCCGGTACATTCTGGTCAAATTCGTAGCTGTGACCCCACAGGTAGAAAAGTCCAGGTGCTCGATTAAAGGCATTGTCCACGAAATTACGGGCCAACTCCATCAGTCTCGGATTTGCGTGATGGCAGGTAGCCGGAAGACGCAACCAGTCTGTCGGAATATCAAACTTCTCTGTAGATACAACAGTTCTGGAATAAGCAATGCCACACTGCTTTAAAGTAGCCACTACCGAATCGCTGGTGGTGCCATATGGGTAAGCCATCCCCCTAACCATGCAGTTAAAGTCTGCCTCTAAATTCTCGCGATCCTGCAACACCTCATATGTACAAAGATTTGCCGGCAACTGCTCCAAAAACGGATGGGTCAGCCCATGCACAGCCACCTCCATACCGCTGTTTAAGTATACCTCCTGACACTTACTTTTGGACATTCTACCTTTGCCTTCCGGATTTGTGGTTCCCTCCGGTGCATACAGTCCGCTGTTAATATTAAAGGTACCCTTTAATCCATGCTTTTTCATAATTTCGATTAAACGAATATCCTGAGCCACACCATCATCATAGCTCAGCGTTAATGCTTTGTGCTTTCCTCCCGGAAATCTCATAAAAATACTTCCCATAATAATCTTCTCCTGTTATCCTTTTTAATAATAAAAGTTCAACCGTCTGCAAGGCTGTGGCAGCGATTAACTTCGTTTAAGAGGTCGTCTAACGAGCGTCGGTCCTTAGTGAGACGAGGTGCTTGCACCGAAGTTGAGCTTAGTACCGCTACGTGAGTTATCGAGCGAAAGCGTACCGATTGAGTGAAT